>JAGYOL010000062.1 GCA_018399555.1 Kiritimatiellia bacterium
TCCACATGCACGGAGCGGTTGACCGTAAAGCGCTCGATCCTCGTGGGTAGAGGAATCGGGCCGACGACCTGTGCACCTGTTCCGCGGGCTGTATCGATTATGTCACCGACAGCCTGATCAAGTACTCTGTGATCGTACGCCTGTAAACGTATGCGTATTCTCTGACCTTGCATTCTAACGTTACCTGTTCAGTAGTTGTTCTTTTACAGTTCGTGGCACCACCGCAAACTCGCCGGGCTGCATAGTGTAGCTGGCGCGGCCGCGCGAAAGCGACCGGATCACGGTTGAATACCCGAAAAGCTCTGCCAACGGGACGCGAGCGCTGACAATCTGCATCTCTCCACGCATTGTCATTTCACTCACAGAACCGCGGCGCCCGTTTATATCCCCCATAATGTCACCGACATAGTCAGCCGGCGTCTCAATATCCAGGGACATGATAGGCTCAAGCAGCTCCGCTCCGGCAGCCAAGGCCGCCTCACGAAACCCCATCACAGCCGCAGTTCTGAACGCTACGTCTGTTGCCGTTTCATCTTCAGTAATTTCGACATCCGTCACCCGCGCCAGCACATCCGTCATCGGATAGCGCGCCAGTACACCGGTAAGAATGCCGTCCGTCAATCCTTGCTTTACGCAGTCGGCCAATTTTGCATCCGGCAGTTTGCGCCGAGCAGGCGGGCTGATATCTACAGCGTACCCCTCTCCACGCCTGCGCGGAATAACCTCAACATCCACCCGTGCGTAATGACGCCTGCCACCCAGCTCACGGTCAAAGAGATAACTCGCTCTTCCCTCCGCTGCAACAGTTTCATAATACGACACCATCGGACGCCCGGTGTTGGCCTCACATCTGAACTCCCGACGCAGACGATCCACCAGAATCTCCAGGTGGAGCTCGCCCATGCCGCTCAAAATCGTCTGTCCGGTCTCTGCGTCAATCCGCACCTGACAGGTGGGATCCTCGTCGGACAACAGCTTCATCGACTCAACCAGCTTGTCTTTGTCCGCCCGGGACTTGGGCTCAATCGCTATGAACATCACCGGCTCCGGCGCTGTGATGTTTTCAAGGTACACCGCCGAATTCTCAGCACACAGCGTGTCGCCGGTGGTTGCCTCCTTCAGCCCGACAATCGCACCGATCTGCCCGGCACCCAACTCATCAACCTCAATCTGATTGTCGGCGAAAAGTTTTACTATCTTCATCACCCGCTCACGCTTCCTGGCTCGCGGATTGAAAATATTCATGCCCTTGCGAATAATACCACCGTAAATTCTCGTGAAAAACAGCCGCCCTACAAACGGATCCGCAGCAATCTTGAAAACCAGTGCCGTCAAAGGGGCATCTGGAGTGTTCCGACGCTCTGCCCGCTCATCACTTTTCAAATCGGTGGCCATGACAACCGGACGGTCAGCTGGCGAAGGCAGATACCATACAACCGCATCCAGCAACTGTTGAACACCCTTGTTGCGCAGAGCCGTGCCGCACATAACCGGCACCAACTTTCCGGCAATTACACCGCGCCTGATTGCACCCCGTAATGTTTCCGCATCCAGATCAGGATTCTCCAGGTAGCACTCCAGTACAGACTCGTCACACTCCGCCACAGCCTCACACAACTCCGCACGAGCCGTTGCGGCCTCTTCAGCCAGCTCATCCGGAACAGGCCCGGTCTTGAAATCTCTGCCGTCCTCACCCTCAGCTCTGACAGCGTGCATCTCCAGCAGATCAATCACACCTTCGAAATTCTCAGCCTGCCCGATCGGCAGTTGAATACAGACGGCATTCGCTTTGAGACGTTTGCGGATTTCATCCACACACCGCCGGTAATCGGCACCCATACGATCCATCTTGTTGATGAATGCCACCCTTGGAACATTGTATCGATCGGCCTGCCGCCAGACCGTTTCAGATTGCGGCTGAACACCGCCCACAGCACAGAAAACACATACCGCACCATCAAGGACACGCAGTGAACGCTCGACCTCAATGGTAAAATCCACATGTCCGGGCGTGTCAATCAAATTGATCTGCTTGCCACGCCAGTCGCAGGTTATCGCAGCGCTCACGATCGTTATACCACGCTCACGCTCCTGCGCCATCCAGTCGGTAACAGTGTTGCCCTCATCTACATTGCCGAGACGGTGCGTGCGCCCTGCATAATAAAGTATGCGTTCGGTAGTGGTGGTTTTGCCCGCATCAATGTGCGCGACAACCCCTATGTTGCGAATATCACCAAGAGCTGTTCCGCCCCCGCTCAATTGCGCACCACTTACCGTTCCACTGCTTTTTTTAGCCTTGTTATCCAAGACGCTCACCATTTACCTTGCTTTCAAAGAACAAAGGGCGACATCCGTGCCGCCCCAGTGCACGAGCGGACAACGCCGCCCGAAAATCATCACCACGCATAGTGCGCAAAGGCCTTGTTGGCCTGCGCCATTCGGTGCGTGTCATCACGTTTTTTAATCACATTCCCCTGTTGGTTATAAGCATCCAGCAACTCCGCAGCAACAGCTTTCGGCATCTGCACTCCGCGCCGTCCGCTGGCAGAGGCCGTCATCCAACGTAACGCCAGCGAAAGCTGACGTGTAGAACGAATCTCAACCGGCACAGGATAGGTCGTGCCACCAACCCGCCTCGACTTGACCTCAACCTTGGGCTTCATGTTTGAGATCGCCTGATCCAACACCTCGATAGGGTCCTGACCAGACTTCTTCTCAATCTCTTCCAGCGCACCGTAAACAATACGCTCAGCGACCGTCTTTTTGCCGCTCTTCATCAGCGCACGTATCACGCGCGACACAAGTTCGCTGTTGTACTTTGGGTCAACCGGACGAACTCTTTTTTCAGCTCTACGCCTTCTTGCCATCTTTGCCTCAATAAATTTTCGGTTCGACGCAACAAACCGCCGCGCCCACTCTTAAGCTTATTCCTTCGGACGTTTAACTCCGTATTTGGAACGACCACGCTTGCGTCCGTTCACCCCGAGAGTGTCCAGACTGCCACGCACAATATGATAACGTACACCCGGAAGGTCTTTGACACGACCACCGCGCACAAGCACCACACTGTGCTCCTGAAGATTATGACCCTCTCCCGGTATGTAGGCCGACACCTCATATCCGGATGTCAAACGCACACGGGCAACCTTACGCAAAGCTGAGTTCGGCTTCTTAGGTGTCTGTGTCTTGACCACAAGACACACCCCGCGTCGCTGAGGACATGCCTTCAACGCGGGCGACTTGCTCTTTTTGCGCATCGGTGTACGACCTTTGCGCACTAACTGGTTAATAGTCGGCATCTATCTCTTCCTTCTATTTCATACAAATGGACGCTTACATTAACACAGTTATTCTGCTCTCTGCAAGTGTGTTTTAATTAAAATTCAGTTTTTTATCTTTTTTGGGTGCCCAAAACCGCTGAACCCCGTTATAATTGAAGCTCATAAAAAGAAAGATCGCCTATGGATGGAAGCAGTTTAATAGATACTGTCAGTAAATATCTTCACGTAAAACCGGACACTATTCAAAATATCATTCTGTCTCTGACAACAATGCTCATCGTGATGTTGCTGCGTCACCTGATGCTGCGAATTGCACGTAGACGCATCGTGGAAGGCAAAAAAATCTACCGCGTAACCCGCGCTGTAAACATAACCGCCAACCTGCTCATGATAGTTTTGATAGGCCATATCTGGCTTGAAGGTTTTAAATCGATAACAACCTTTCTCGGCCTGGCCAGCGCCGGTGTCGCGATTGCCCTGCATGATACGATCGCCAACATTGCCGGTTGGCTGTTTATTGTCACCCGCAAACCCTTTGCAGTAGGCGACCGTATTCAGGTCGGCAAAACTGCAGGCGATGTGATCGATATCCGCATGTTCCAATTCAGCGTGATTGAAATCGGCAACTGGGTTGCAGCCGATCAAAGTACCGGACGTATAATTCATATACCAAACTGTATCGTACTGCGTGAACCGCTCGCCAACTATCAGATCGGGTTCGAATACATATGGAATGAAATTCCGGTTCTGATCACCTTTGAGAGCAACTGGAAAAAGGCCAAAGAGCACCTCGCCGAAATCGCACGCGGCAAGGCGGAATACCTCTCAGAAGGAGCGCAGCAGCAAATAAGACGCGCCGCACAAAAATACCTGATCTACTACAAAACCCTGACTCCGACGGTCTATACAACCGTTAAAGACAGCGGCGTTCTACTGACTATCCGCTACCTGGTGCAGCCACGTAAAAGACGCTCTACCGAAGAACATATATGGGAGGCGATTCTGGAACGATTCGCCAAAGAAGCCGATATCGACCTGGCCTACCCGACCACACGATTCTATACCATCAACGAAACCAACCCCAGCTGAGACTGGAACATTCACCTAAGGGCACCAATACCATGTTGCCCCTTGCAAAACATGGTGCCGGATGTAAAAAAGACAGGCCCAAGGATGACCGCACCTGCCCGCAGCTCGGAGCACCCCGTGTGCAGCCACCTGACCCGAACGGAATTCCGTATCAGCTCTGAACACTAACCACCCAACTCCTCTGACAAAAAACATGAACCCGTCCACAAAAAACCGCTTATTGGTCTACACGCTGATTTATCTTCTCTTCGGCCTCTTTCTGTTTTTCCGCCAACGGAGCATGATCTATTTTCCCGCACCGTTTGAAGCCCACCCCTATCCGGAAGAAACCTTCACCAACCAGGGTGAAAAAATACGCGTGATTGTACTGAACCCCGGAAAAACAGATGCCATAATGTACTTCGGAGGTAACGCCGAAAACGTGGTTTTCAGTGCCCGCGATTTCAAAAAAACTTTCCCCGCCTGCACCGTCTACCTTTTCAACTACCGCGGCTACGGCGGCAGCAGCGGTCAACCTTCCGAAAGAAACATCTTTTCAGACGCACTGGCCTTTTACGACACCTTTGCATCCCGCCACCGGTCCGTCTCTCTTCTCGGACGCAGCCTCGGCAGCGGAGTCGCCTGCTACCTGGCTTCCGAACGCTCCGTGTCCAGACTGGCTCTTGTAACCCCGTTCGACAGCATCACCCGTATGGCCCAGCGGCAGTTTCCCATCTATCCCATCCCCCTTCTGCTGCTGGATAAGTTTAACTCCATCAGCCGCGTCAGCAAGATTAAAGCGGATACTCTCGTAATACGTGGCGGCAATGACCGCGTCATCAAAGCCCGCCACACACAACACTTGGTCTCCGCTTTTCCGGAAGAGCAGATATCCGTGTTCACTATCGATAACGCCAGCCACAATGATATCCAGAACTTCCCCGAGTATTACCAGAAAATTAAAGAGTTTCTCAACATTGAAAACACGAAACAACTCTGAAACATTTCAACGAAAGAGTTCACGGTTGTTTACCCCTCTGCAACTCAGCGTCTCTCCGAAAAGCCCTTCAACAGAAAAAACACCGACCGCAAACGCGATCGGTGTTTTTCAATATCCACTGTGGAAAAGTCTAGGTCAGACTACGCCCTGATCCAGCATGGCGTCCGCAACCTTCACAAAACCGGCGATGTTAGCACCCATCACGTAGTTGCCCGGCTGACCATACTCTTCCGCCGCCGCCATGCACTGCTCATGCACCGCAACCATGATCCCGTTCAGCTTGCTGTCAACCTCCTCGCGCGACCATGACAGGCGCATCGAATTCTGCGACATCTCAAGCCCGGATGTCGCCACACCGCCGGCATTAGCCGCTTTACCAGGCCCGTAAAGAATCTTCTGCTCAACAAACAGATCGGCCGCCTCCGGCACACTCGGCATATTGGCACCTTCAGAGACAACACAACATCCATTTTTCAAAAGGGTCTTGGCATCCTCCAGATTGATCTCATTCTGCGTCGCACTGGGAAAAGCACAGTCGCAGGGCACCGACCAAGGCCTCTCATTCTCGCGATATTCGCAGTCGAATCTCTCCGCATACTCTTTGATCCGTCCGCGCTTGACATTTTTCAGTTCCATCACAAATGCCAGTTTTTCGGCGTCAATGCCATCCGGATCATAAATAGATCCGACTGAATCGGAGAGTGTTACACATTTGCCGCCAAACTGCGTAACCTTCTCAACAGTGTACTGGGCGACATTGCCGGAACCCGAGACCGTGCATACCTTGCCCTCCAGAGTTTCACCGCGCGTTTTGAGCATCTCCTGTGCAAAATAAACCGAACCGTAACCGGTAGCCTCAGGACGAATCAGCGAACCGCCCCACCCCAACCCTTTACCGGTCAGAACACCGGTGAACTCGTTGCGCAGACGCTTGTACTGACCGAACATGTAACCGATCTCACGCCCGCCAACCCCGATATCACCTGCCGGAACATCGGTCTCCGGCCCAATATGACGCTGCAGCTCAGTCATGAATGACTGACAGAAACGCATCACTTCCATCTCTGATTTACCCTTGGGATCAAAGTCCGAGCCACCTTTACCACCACCCATCGGTAAAGTTGTCAGTGAGTTTTTAAAAACCTGCTCAAAAGCAAGAAATTTCAGAATCCCGAGATAAACACTGGGATGAAAACGCAAACCCCCCTTGTAAGGACCAATCGCACTGTTGAATTCAATCCGGAAACCACGGTTTACCTGCACCCGACCTTTGTCATCAATCCACGGCACACGAAACATGATCACTCGCTCAGGCTCAGTGATTCTCTCCAAAACCTTAGCCTCCTGATACTTGGAATGACGCTCAACTACCGGCTCAAGTGACTCCAGAACCTCCTTGGCAGCCTGATGAAACTCCGGTTCCGCCGGATTCTTACTGATAACCGTGTTTAAAACAGCATTGATGTACTCACTCATACCGATCTCCTCTAATTGCATTACTGGACTAGTATTATGGGCCGATAAACCCAAAAAAGTTTTTTTATTAAACCATAAACGACACCTCAATGGAAATGATTTTATTTGAGTAATATGTTTTGTTGAAATTCCGACATCGCATAACCCGAATAACTTAAAAAATCCTGCATCCTTGCGGGATACAGGATTCAAAATCAAATAAATGGTCACAGGAAATTCTCCGAACTCCCAGTGAGGTCTCTATCGAAATATTATGTACAGCAACGCCGTGGCAACTATCACACAAATACCGGCCACCCTGGCACCTTTTGAAGTTTCCAGCTTCATAGTTGTGTTTGCCTTGAATTCAACCGGCTGGTCAAGTCGGAAGAAGAGTCCCATTACAAACATAATCACCAGAACCAACCCGAAACAGACTGCCATGCGGTTTAAGAAGTCCAACCCCGGGTAGGCGTATTTCAGAATGCCGTAAAGCACCGGATTGACCCAGAGTCCAACTACACCGGTAATGCCGGCAGCCCGACGATTCAGCAGACCGAACACGAATACCGCCAGTATGCCAGGTGAAACATACCCCTGAAACTCCTGAATATAAGTGAATATGCCCCCGAATTTCGGATTGTCAAGCAACGGCGAAACCACACAGCCAATCACTACGAATACACCTACGCATATACGACCGATCATCACAAGCTGCTTCTGCGTCGCCTGGCGATTTATGTAGGAGTGATAAATATCAATTGAAAAAATCGTTGAGGCGGCATTTAACACCGCCGCCAAAGATGAAATGATCGCACCCAGCAGGGCCGCAACAACAAAACCGAAAAGTCCTTTTCCTTTGGGAATCAGCCGCCCAATCAGCAATCCCAGAGCTGAATCGGATTTGTATTCAGCCTGCTCCTTGATTGTAACATTCTTCCCGCTCTGCCTTGCAACTGTCTCAACTCTGGCATTGTATTCAAAAACAGCCTGAGCCTTGTCAGGATTGGCGGCAACCCAGGTGTCCAGCGGTTTGAAAGTCATGGTTCCAATCTGCTGCTCAGCAGAGATCGCGTTAAAAGAACGCAGAAAATCCGCTTCAGCCTTCTGGGCCATATCCTTGCTGTATAGATTGAATGCGATGATGCCCGGAAAAACAATTATGAATGGTATGATCAGTTTCAGAGCCGCCGCAAAAACAATCCCCTTCTGGCCTTCGGCCAGCGAGGATGACCCCAGAATGCGCTGCGTAATATACTGGTTCAATCCCCAGTAATAAAAGTTTGGTATCCATAAACCGACACACAGCGCGGTCCAGGGAATAATCTTGTCAGTTTTAGGTAGAAACATGTGCAACTTGCTGGAGTTCAACTCAATAAACCGGGTTACGCTGCCTGCGCTGTCGGCAAGCCCGCTTACCGCAGCACCGGTGCCGTCCACTAACTCGGAAGCAGGTGCGGCTCCAAGTGCTTTGAATGCCAGCCATGCGATAATCGCGCCTCCGATTATCAATGCCGTGCCCTGAATCAGATCGGCCCATGCACAGGCCTTCAAACCTCCCGCCGCCACATAAACCGCAGCCAGCAGACCCATTGTCCAGCAACACTGCCGCAAGGTCACATTCACCCCGTTCTCAACCAGCAGATCCCGCATCGGTAAAGCACCGGCATAAATAACTCCAGATAATGATACCCCCACCAGAATGATCATCATAAAAATAGCCATCGATGAACGAGCAAAATGGTTATACCGATGCTCCAAAAAACCGGGAATCGTGTAAATTCCGGTTTTCAGGAAATAAGGCAGAAAAGCAAAAGCCACCACCACCAGAGTTACCGCCGCCATCCACTCATAACTTGCAATCGCAATACCCAGATAAGAAGCTGCCTGTCCGGACATTCCTACAAACTGCTCGGCCGAGATGTTCGCCGCAATCAGCGATACGCCAATCAGCCACCAGGTCAGACCACGACCGGCCAAAAAATAATCGGCCGCCCCTCCTTCGGCACTGTGAGCACTTTTACTCTTCCACAATCCCAAACCGACAACTCCCGCAATGAATGCGAAAAATACAACAATATCGACTACTCCCATTGTGTTCTCCTTCTTTACTTCAACCAAAAATCAAACATTTCAGAGCAGAAAAAACCCTCCCGGATGTCGAAAAAGACAGAATCTGACAGCATCAAGCCGTTAAGCAACCGAAAATACAGCCCACAGCGCACATTAGCAATACCCGCATAAATGAACTCATTTACCAACCGCAAAAGCCGCAAGACCCCTGCCGCGACGCAAATACATCACGCCATGCGCAACCACAGGCGATGACCAATGCTGATCATTACCGTAGGTGATTCTGAACTCTCCTCTAACAGTGTAACTGTTTTTATCAACTTTCAGCAATAGAACTTTTCCACCTTTTTCATCATAGGTAATCATCATGCTGTTCCCCAGAATGCAGAATGATGTTTTGTTCGCCTCATCCACAGTGTACACAGCCCTCCCACTTGAGGGATCAAAACACCAGAGCTTACCACCGCCGGATGAAAATATCCTCCCTTTGTAAAAGGCGACACCCTGAAAATGATTGTCGGAGGCTTTCTCTTTCCAAAGCTGTTTAACATCACTGCCTTTGATTTCGATTACCTCGGCCCCATATTTATAACCGGAAGATATGAATACACAATCCTGCCCCACCAACACAGGCGTATTCGGATGAACCGCATGCCTATTACGATAAGCATATTTCCAAAGCACTCCGCCATTAGCAGCATCCAGCCCGACCGTATGATCTTCAAGTGATGTCACAACCTGCCTCTTACCGTTGATCGTTAATAAAGCCGGTGAACAATACGCACTTTTTTCACTTAACTCAGTAGTTTTCCAGATCAGATCACCATCAGTGATATCCAGTGCCACTACAGAAGCCTTTTCACCACCAGGCTGACAGATCAGTGTTCCATCGTAAATCAAAGGACTTTCCGCGATGCCCCAGGTAATGTTGCGCATGCCATATCTCTGCGCAGTGTCTACCCGCCAGATAACCTTGCCGTCAGAAGCACTCAGAGCCACAACCTCCCCCAACCCGCTGATAACATAAAGCTTACCACCCAAATATGTGGGAGTGGTTCGTGCCCTCTCAAAATTCTTGCCCCACTCGGCTCCGTACTCAGTATTCCATAAAGCCGACCCATCCTGCGCATTGAAACAGTAAATTTTACCGCGCCGATCCTTTTTGTCACCAACATTGCCAGTAATATAAATTCTGCCGTCAACAATAATCGGCTCCGAATAACCGTCACCCTCCATCTCAATCTGCCAGAGCTGCCGAGGTCCGTCCTCCGGCCACATTTCAGCCACAATTTCATCCATTATCAACAGATCACGGTTGCTGCCACGCCACTGCGTCCAGTCACCAGCCTGTAAAGTCCCGGCTGCCAGTACGACAGAAACCAGTAAACTCGCACGTAAAACCATAATAAAGCCCTCCATAAAAAATAAACGTAAAGTTACTTAAGTTTTCGCATTCTAAGCTATTCACAATCTCATACCAAGCTTAAACTGCTTTTCTCAAAGGAAAATACAATTTTCCGCAACATAATCCCTCACCCCGACACCCCCCCGCTACGACAATAACAAAACTATCCCGCAACTGCTGCCAACCGACAGCCATAACAATCTGTTCGATTCCTGAAACTTTTTGTTTGTGCACACCCGTACGCATGCGTTATATTGGACGCATAGTTTTAGAGATATTCTTTATTCCGCAAATGAATTTTGATATGAGTGAATCTTTGGTATGAGTAATCAGTCAGACGATAATATAAACACCGGCACACTGGTGATAACCGAGAGCGAGGGACGTGACTGTCTGCGAGTCCGCAAGACAAAACTTCTCGTCATAAGCGGCTCTCTTCAAGGACGCGAATTCATTGTCAACCGCGATGTGTTCACTGTCGGTTCCGGAACGCATACCGACCTGCGCCTAGAAGATTCGACGGTTTCCAAGCGTCACTGTGAAATTTTAGTGGATGAAAACGGTTACCTTATCAAAGATCTCAACAGCACCAACGGCACTTTTGTGCAGGGCGTGCGAGTTGATTCAGCCCACTTGGCCCCCGGCTCTGAAATCCGGCTGGGCAAAGTCAGGATCGTATTTTGCCCGCTGCAGGACTCCAGCGATATTCCCCTCTCGCGCAACGAGTCATTCGGCAAGATGCTCGGCAAATCGGTGCCTATGCGACGCATCTTCTACATTGCCGAAACATATGCGCCATCCGATGCCACCATCATGATCACAGGTGAAACCGGCACCGGTAAAGAGATCCTGGCCGAAGAGATTCACAATCACTCAAATCGACGCGATAAACCCTTTATCGTAATTGATTGTGCCGCAATATCAAAGGAATTGATCGAAAGTGAACTGTTTGGACACATCAAGGGCTCTTTCACTGGTGCCAATGCTGATAGACAGGGTGCCTTTGAATTGGCCGATGGCGGCACCGTGTTTTTAGATGAGATCGGCGACCTTTCCCCTGATCTGCAACCCAAGTTGCTGCGTGTCTTGGAAAAACGCGAAATCCGTCGCGTGGGCTGCAACAGAGTCCGTAAAATCAACGTCCGTATCATAAGTGCTACCAATCGCAACCTCGCACAGGAGGTCAACGAAAACCGCTTCCGCGAAGACCTTTTTTATCGACTTTCTGTAGTCCACCTGGAACTGCCAGCTCTGCGTCACAGACGAGATGACGTCCCCCTGTTGGTCACCCGCTTCCTGACGGATATGCACGGCGAAAACGCCGTTGATCAGATTGCGGATTTTGAACGCACAATGAAGATCCTGAAACGTCACGACTGGCCGGGAAATGTGCGCGAACTGCGCAATCTTATTGAACTCGCATTCTACAGTGAACGCCGCCCCGTCGATCTGAGTACATTCCTAAGCATCGGTCATCTGAAAGCAGGCGTTTCGAATGAACCGCCTGATATAAATTTTGACACCGACCGCCCTTTTAAAGATGCAAAAAACGAACTCATCGAAGATTTTGAAAAAGCATATCTGCGTGATCTTCTCGAACGTAACAAACAGAATATCTCACGTTCAGCGCGCGAGGCGGGTATTGAACGCGCCTACCTGCAAAGACTTGTTAGAAAATATGGGCTACGCGAATAAAATGAAAACAATTCATGTCAGAACAACCACTCATGCCGAATTGTTAAATGTCACCAACGAAGTCCGCACAGCCGTGAAAGAGTTCGGTGTTTCTGACGGCACAATCACACTGTTCACCCCGCACACTACCTGCGGACTGACCATCAACGAAAATGCCGACCCCGATGTAGTCGCCGATTTTCTGCGCCAGCTGGAAGTAATGATCCCCTGGAATCAACCATTTTACCGACACGCTGAGGGCAACTCAGCCGCACACATCAAGGCTTCACTGATGGGCTTTTCCCTGACTATCATTGTTGAAAACGGCTCGCTGCAATTGGGAACCTGGCAGAACATCTATCTCTGCGAATTTGACGGCCCGCGTACACGTTCGCTTTTCATCCGCTAGCTCGCTGCCTTAATTGCGCAATCCTCACATAAATACTCCGAATGACCCAATCAAAACTCCCTGAAAAAAAGGGCGCGTGCCTCCCGACACGCGCCCCTCTGTTATTTTCAACCACTCAACTGTCATGGTAAGCAGGAGCAATCACTTCTTTTTGTCGAATTGATTCACTCTGATAATCTTCTCCACTTCCCGTTTGAGAGGAAAATCGTCAGCAATAACATTGCAACGGACCAGCACATCAATACTATTCTTCAAACCAAGCACCTCATTCTTACGTTGCTCCATGTTCACAATATCTAATGATTTAAGCTCATCAAGGTAGGCTTTGCTGAGATCATCAAGCATCGTCATGTATTGAGCATTCTTGTGATAAGAAATAACCTCCAGCATTACCTCGAGATCGTTGATCCTAGCTTCGTCACCCGGCTTTATCTTTGCAAGCAGCTCCCGAGCGGTTTTCTCTCGCAGTTCCCGAACATCCTGCTTATCAACTGCTGGCCCTCCATGTACAGTGTTGGCATACCGCGACGGAATTTCTCGAATCCAGATATTCCGGAACCGATTGGGGTTCCTATGATCCTGTAAGGTCAGTGGTAATTTATCAGAATGCGGTTTTAAAGGCCGACGACGACAGTGAGTTGTAAGCCCTTCCATCTCCCAATGATCCTGCACAACCACACCATTGTGCATCAACGTGACGGATCCGGGATATTTAAGTGTCTCCCCCTCCCATACCGGCTGATGAAAAATTATGTCATAACTCTGCCATTCACCCGGAGCACGACAGGCGTTAACCAGCGGAGGGTTTTCAGCATACACCGAACCCGCCTGGCCATCGGCGTAATTAGGGTTGGCATTTGAACCGTCTGGCCGTAACCAGGTTTCATAAGAGTCCAGAATCTGAATCTCATAGTTGCCCATCAAAAAAACACCGCTGTTTCCACGATGCTGCCCCATACCGACAACCTCGCGCGGTGCAGCCCACTCCAGATGTAACTGGCAATCACCAAAGGAGGCTTTGGTTTTAATCGGTCCGCTGCCGGGCACAACCTCCATTCCGCCATCCTCAACCAGCTTCCAGGGTGCCGGGCCACCCCCTTTTTTTGCTGATTCCCACGCATCCAAACCAGTGCCGTTAAAAAGAACAATCGCATCGGAAGGCGGCTGCCCTGGTTCAGCCGATATCTTGACCGGTGCCGGACGGTTCATGTCATGCACCGCCCAGGCATGTGTTTCATCTGGCGTGTCACAATACAAACGCGCCAGGGATGTCAGAGCACCCATGCCGCAAACAATCATCAACCCCGGTTTACAAAAATTCATCCAACTTCCTCCTGAAAATTGTCATTAAAACCCGCTTTGCAATGCGCATATTATCACCGTAAGCACGTCGCTTTCAATAAAAAATGCACTCGAATTTTTTTAAATTAGTAAATTAGAGTAAATTAGTGACAGACACTATTATTTGCCACCAAAGATAATTATTAATATACACTGATTTCAATTTCTTCCGAAAAAGTCAGCTTCTCTTTCACCTCATGAGCTGATTTAAAAAGATTCCGGCTCGAATTAA
>JAGYOL010000063.1 GCA_018399555.1 Kiritimatiellia bacterium
GTTATTGCTTGCGACAAGCGCAAGCCCTTTTCCGTTACGCTTCGGCTGTTGGATTTTGATGATGCGGATGAAATCCGCATCAGACCTTCGCGCCGAATTTCACGCAGACCGGTTTGTGAACAGAGTAGGGTTTGTGAACGGCTTCGAACAGTCCGCTGCCGTTGTCATAGGCGTAGGACTGCAGCATATTGCCTGCTTGTGAACCGACCAGCGCAAATTTTTCACCGGGCATGAATTCAAAATCCCGCGGCTGAGGCGCGCTGAGTTTAGAGATCGCCATGCGTTCCATTTTGCCTGAAGCGGCATCCACCCCGAATGTGGCAATGCTGTCGTGACCGCGGTTGGATGCAAACACACGGTCACCGGCAGAGTTCAGTTTAACCGCAGCAGTGGTGCTTTGCCTGTTGAAACCGGCGGGCAAAGTGCCCAGAGTCTGAATATGTTCAAATCCTCCTTCGGTGTAGCGGTATGCCCCGAGGGTGTTGTTCAGTTCATTGATCACATAGGCGTAGCGCCCGTTGGGGTGAAAGACAATATGACGTGGACCGGCACCCCCTTCGGTGCGCAGGGTCATCCGCGGCACGGCCTTTAATCCGCTTTGCCGATCGGCGTAATCATAGAGTCGGACGCAGTCCAGGCCCAGATCGACAATACAGATATAACGGTTGTCAGGAGTCATTTCGGCACAGTGGGCGTGTGCTTTCTCCTGTCGCTTGGGATTCGGACCGCTGCCGATATGGGTGACGGTCTGCGGTGGGCTCTGCGCAATACTGCCATCAGCGTTCAATTCGAAAACACCGGCTACGGCATTGGTGTACTCCGCAAAAAGAATTGATTTTTCACCCCTGTCCAGTGCTACATAACAGGGCGGAGTAAGATTTAGCGGCTTGTAATTCAGCAACTGTAAACGGGAGCCCTGTACCTGATAAACGGCCAGTGCACCATTAACACCGCGCTTGCCGAGTGCGGTTATGCCGAGGGTTGTATATAGCAGGGTTTTAGCACGGTTTAAATTAAGGTAAGTCGGGTTTTCAATGCCGCCAACCAGCCCGACCGGCGCAATTTCACCGCTCGCAGCATCACATTCAAAGATATGAATCCCCTCTTTACGTTCATTGGTGTATGTGCCGATATAACTCAGGTATTTCATAGTAGGATCCTGTTTGTTCTGCGTGCCAGTCCATGTGTTTCTGCCTGCGCGACCCGCGCAGACAGACGGCTGAAAGCTGTTTTAATCGTTACGGTAGGGGCGCTTGCTCTGGAAAAGCTCGATGCGCGACTGCAACGCTTCAGCCTCTTCCGTGTAGTTCATGCCTTTGTAAAGATCGATCGCCTTGCGGGTGGCGTGGATCGCCTTGCGGAAATTGCCCGTCTCGGCATACGCTGCACCAAGAACCACAAACGCATGCGGATCGGAGTTCTTCACAATATCGCAGGCGCGTGAGGCAAGTTTGACCGCCGATTTGCCGTCACGTAGCTCATTGTAGATCGAGGTCGCCTGAATCCAGGCCGCATTGACCAGCCCGTCGACACCCTCGGGATTATTTTCAACCTCTTGCAATGCCAGATTGAGCTGCTCCTGATCGCCGGCAATACGACGTTTCTGAGCCTCCTGCTCCTCCTCTGCACGGAAACGCAGACTGATGTTGGCCTGGCGGAAGCGGTTCTCGATGTCGATCTTGTCGATGGCCTTGAAGTAGGCCTCTTTGGCGGATATAACACGGTTGGCAGCCAGATGGGTCAATTCGTCATTAAAGCTCTGCATCCCGATTTTCCGGCTGGTCTGAATCACCGAGTTCAGCATGTGCGTCTTTGCCTCACGAATCAGCGCAGCCACAGATGAGGTTGATTTCAGAATTTCGAAGACAGCAATACGCCCGCCGGTCAGCTTTTTGCAAAGAGTCTGCGCCACCACGCCCGAGAGCGTGTCAGCGAGCATGGCGCGAATCTGATTCTGCTTGTTAGCGGGAAACTTGTCAATTACACGATCAATAGTGGCTATGGCACTGTTGGTATGCAGTGTAGCGAAGACCAAATGACCGGTCTCAGCACACTCCAGCGCAGTCTCCATCGTTTCAAGGTCGCGGATTTCACCGAGCAGTATGATGTCGGGATCCTCGCGTAAAGCAGCCCGCAAAGCCTTGGTGAAATCAGAGGTGTCGCGGTGGACTTCGCGCTGATTGATCACGCAGTTTCTGGAGTTGTGAACAAATTCAATCGGGTCTTCGATGGTGATTATGTGCTCGTTGCGTGTCTCGTTGATGTAGTTTATCATCGCCGCCAGCGTGGTTGATTTGCCGCTGCCGGTCGGTCCGGTAACAATCACCAGACCCTTGGAGAGATAGCAGAACTCAAGCATGGAGTGCGGTAGCTTCAGTTCGTCAAAGGTGGGTATTTTCGACGGGATCAATCGCAGTACGGTGCCGAAACCGTGGTGGTCCTTGAACCCGTTTACACGGAAACGGGCGACATCCTTGATCTCATAGGCGCAGTCGGTGTCGAGCTCCTCAATCAGCTCAGTGTAGTTCTGAGGCGGCATTATCTCCTTGAGCATTGCCAGAATCTGACTGCTGGAGAGAGGCTTGTCGTCAATCTGCGAGATACGTCCGTGAACACGTGCATAAGGCGGCTGATCGGCAAACATCTGAAGATCACTGCCCTCGTTTTCCACCAAATATTCCAGAAAATGATCAATCTGCGCCATTATAGCTCCTTCCATTTGCTCAATACCGCACTCTTCTCCGACGATACTATGTCAGGATGCGCAACGCAACCCATTTACAAGCCGCATTGCAATCAAAAATCCGATCTGCCAGCTGTAGAGAGCTTCAGTTAATGCAGATGACCTTTTTTCTGCCCTTGATCACACGGCCTATCATTACCGGATACTGACGTAACTTCCTGAGAACCGTCATCGCTGCCTCGGCCTTTTTGGCACGCACAATGATAACATATCCGATGCCCATGTTGAAAACACGGTACATTTCGTCATTATCAACACCGCCTTCGCGTCCGATAAAGGTGAAAAGCGGCGGTACTTCCCAGCTCGAACGGTCAATCTCGGCACAGCAGTTTCCCGGTAGCACCCTCGGAATGTTGTCATAGAAGCCGCCGCCCGTGATGTGTGCCATGCCCTGGATCGGAATTTTAGACTCCATCAGAGCGGTCACCGGCTTGAGAAAGCTCTTGTGAACTGCCAGTAGAAGTTGCCCGACCGTGGATTTGGTGCCGGGAAATATGTCGCGCACACCGAAGCCGCATTTGTCGAAAATCACCTTGCGGGCCAGTGAATAACCGTTGGTCTGAAGCCCGCCGGAGGGTAACCCGATAATCACGTCGCCCGGTTTGATGTTGCCGCCGGTGACGATGCGGTTTTTAGCTACAGTGCCGACAATTGTGCCGACCAGATCATATTCCCCGGGTGGATACAGACCCGGCATCTCTGCGGTCTCGCCTCCGAGCAGAGCGCAGCTGTTCTGTTTGCAGGCCCGGCAGATACCTTTGACAACATTGGTGAAAATCTGCTCGTCAAAGCGTGCAGTGCCGATGTAGTCCAGAAAAAAGAGCGGTTTGGCACCCTGCACCAGAATGTCGTTGACGCAGTGATTGACAATGTCCTGGCCGACGGTATCGTGCTGCCCGGCCATGGTGGCGACCTTGAGCTTGGTGCCCACGCCGTCGGTACTTGAAACCAGCAGGTGATCCTTGCCGGGAGCTTCAAACAGACCGCCGAAACTGCCGATTCCGCCGATCACACCCTCGGTCTGCGTGGCGGCCACCATCTTTTTGATGCTGTTGATCCCGTTCATCTTGGAGTCGATGTCTACACCGGCTTTGGCATACGCGGACTTATTGGAATAGACTGTTTTTTCCTCACTCATAATTATCCCTCATCGAAAGCGCAACATCTGCAATTTGTGCGCAGAAAATAGCACTTTCACCGGATTCTATCCAGCAAAATCCGCCCCAACTCCGCATCACAGTTTGCCGAGAACCTTCATAACCATCTGCAAATCCTGCCAGACCTCCCTCTTGGCAGGTGGGTTGCGCAACAGATAGGCGGGATGAAAGGTGGGCATCACCTGAATGCCGCGATAATCCAGCCAGCTTCCACGCAGCCGCGTGATACCGGTTTTGTTGAACAGATGTTTGAGCGGAACCGCTCCCAGCAGCACAAGTACACGCGGCTTGATCAGCTCTATCTGCCGCAGCAGATAGGGCAGACATGCCGTCGCCTCCTCAGGCGTAGGGTTGCGGTTGTCCGGCGGACGGCATTTGACAATGTTGCCAATGTAAACCTCAGCGCGGGTGAAATGCATCGCTTCAATCATTTTGGTCAGCAGATCACCGGCCCGCCCGACAAATGGCCGCCCCTGCTGATCTTCATGAAACCCGGGACCTTCACCGATGAACATCAGGTCGGCGGCAGGTGCCCCTTCGCCGAAAACCACATTGGTGCGGCTGCCGGCCAGAGGACAGCCGCAACACTGTTCAGCAGCCTGCTCAAGCTGCGCAAGCCCCATCTCACGAAAACGCTCCGTTGCTTCCAGCTGCATTCCGTACATATCACTTCCCGATTCATTCATTGCTGCAATCCTCCTCGGACGGTTAAAGCCCATGTTTCAATTTAATGCCGATTATAAACCCGATTGCGCCCAAATCGCAACCATGTGTAATAATTTGGTGTGATTTTAATGCGGATGGTACTATAATTCGGAATATATCGGTTAATGTGGAGTTTTTTTATGGGAAATGT
Organism: Kiritimatiellia bacterium; assembly: GCA_018399555.1. GTDB lineage: Bacteria > Verrucomicrobiota > Kiritimatiellia > RFP12 > UBA1067 > M55B167. Next base: position 4,757 of record JAGYOL010000063.1, read on the forward strand.
CTGGATCGCGCTGGGATTGACTATGCTGGCCGGCATGGCCACCGGCATCGGCAGCTGTATCGCCTTTCTGGCGAAACGTACCAACTACCGGTTTCTGTCGGTGGCTACCGGCTTTTCCGCCGGAGTTATGCTCTATGTTTCGTTTGTCGAAATCTTTTTCAAAGGTTCCGCTGCTCTCGTTGAGCGTTACGGCGAACCCACCGGGCAGTGGATCAATGTCATCTCCTTCTTCGGCGGTATGTTGCTTATCGGCTTGATAGATGCCTTTATCCCCGATGCCGAAAATCCCCATGAAACCCACTCGGAACGGGAGTTTGCCCCTCTACATGACGCGAATGCCCCCAAACCTGATTTTGAGGCCCTGCAGGAGAAAATTGAGAGTCACACCGAGCTCGGTCTGCATGATCACAGTGCCCAGCATCAGAAACTGATGCGCATGGGACTCTTCACCGCTCTCGCCATCGGTATCCACAACTTCCCCGAGGGTCTGGCCACCTTCCTGGCGGCTCTGCAAGACCCAGGACTCGGCGTTGCCATCGCCCTGGCCATCGCCCTCCACAATATCCCCGAGGGAATCAGTGTCTCTATCCCGATCTATTACGCTACCGGCAACCGCGGCAAGGCTTTTGCCTACTCTGTGCTGAGCGGCATGGCCGAACCGGTCGGTGCGGTCATCGCCTATATCGCTATGCGCCTCTTTCTCGGCGGGGAGAGCGGCGTCATTCCGCCGCAGGTGATGGGTGTGCTCTTCGGCGGTGTGGCCGGCATCATGGTGTATATCAGTCTGGATGAACTGCTGCCCACCAGCCGTGCCTACGGCAAAGGGCATGACAGCCTGCTGGGATTGATCGGCGGTATGGTTGTCATGGCCATCAGCCTGCTGCTGATGAAGTAGATGCCGTCATTAGTCTCGCTTGCGGCGAGACCTTTGCGCTTGTCTACTGTTCAGAAACGTTTATAATGGTACGCTGATAATGAAACATTTTCTTTTTACAGCCGCACTCTCTCTGGCTTTCGGAGCAGCAATCTTCACCAACCACAGAGTTGTGCAGGCAGAGGCGCGCAAAACTAGAAACGCTATGCCGGGCATGTTGATGACGCCTGCTGAGGGTGGTATCTCACTGATGACCAGAATCGACAATCTGGATGCGGGTATGGCCGCTCTGAATCGACGCCTTACACGACTAGAAGAGCTGATCGAGCGCAGCGCACGCGCCGATAGCACAACGAGCAGAGAGGTTGAAACCGCAGTGCGTGCCGAGCTTGGGAAAGTCGCCGGAAATCTGGAGGCAATCGCCGCTGAACAGGCCCGGATTAAGAGCAGCCTGATGCAGCTTGACCGCATCAGCAGCGGCTTGAGCACGATCGGCGAGGCGATCGATCAGGGTGCTTTACAGAGCGCGCCTCCCGAGGAGATTGTCAATGCCCTCGAATGGCTTGTTCAGAGCATTAAAGAGATTGAAAGCTACTTCCCGCCCCTCTATGACTTTCTGGGTGCAGTATATACCGGAGACGGACAGACCTTTGCCGATTATGCATCGGTTGATCTGCGTCTGAATGAATTGCTGCTGGTGCTGGATAAAGTGCGCGAGGACGCCGCCGCCACCCGTGAACTCGTCACTCCCTATGTAATCGAAACCGGCAAACGTCCGCGTCCGTTCGAGATGGATGAAAACAGCTCTGCAGATCGGTTGCGCCCGCTACAACGCTGAAATCCGCATATCGGAATTCAACGCCAAAAAGAAGCCCAACACAATAATTCCTTGCGCTTGAAGCCGACTGCCCGCTGTGTTATCATTCATCCCTCAAATCTCAGCAAAAAACAGTCGGAGAACAAATGAAAATTGCAATCGGATGCGACCATGGCGGCCTGGATGTCAAGAACCAAAGTAAAAACTATCTCGAAAATGACGGGCATACGGTGATCGATCTTGGCACCAACAGTGCTGAATCAACCGATTATCCGCAGTATGCTGTCAAAGCTGCGCGTCTGGTTATCGCTAAGGAGGTTGACTGCGCTGTTCTGGTCTGTACCACCGGTATCGGCATGTGCATCACCGCCAACCGCTTCTCCGGCGTCAGGGCTGCCCTCTGCACCACCGTCAATGATGCGGTCATGACACGTAAACACAACAACGCCAACACCCTTGTGCTCAAAGGCACTACCGAGTCAGCCGAGGTTGAAAAACTGGTTGAGGCCTTTATCAGTACCGAATTTTCCAGTGAAGAGCGTCACGCACGCCGGGTTTGCCAAATGGAACGCTCCGGACGTCTGGCGGAAACCGCGCATCTGGCGGCTTATGATCCGGAGGTCAACGCCACTGTGATTGGACAGATCGAACAGGAAGATGCAACTATCAATCTGATCGCATCGGAAAACACAGTGTCAAGAGCGGTGCGTGAAGCCTCCGGCAGCGTACTGACCAATAAATACGCTGAGGGTTATCCCGGTAAACGCTGGTACAGCGGGTGCGATCCGGTTGATCGCGCCGAAGAGCTGGCCATCAGCCGCGCCAAAGAACTTTTCGGGTGCGATCATGTCAATGTGCAACCGCATTGTGGCAGTGCGGCCAATATGGCTGTCTATTTCGCCGTGCTTGAACCCGGCGACAAAATTCTTTCGATGAGCCTGGATCAGGGGGGGCATCTGACCCATGGCAGCCCGGTTAACTTTTCCGGCAGACTTTTTGACATTATACCCTATTGCGTCTCTCAGAAAACCGAAATACTTGATTATGAAGAGCTCAAAGAACTGGCTGTGCAAAGCAGGCCCCGCCTGATTGTGGCGGGAGCCAGTGCCTACCCGCGCATATTGGATTTTGCCAGGTTCCGCGAAATAGCCGACGCCTGCGGAGCGATGCTTATGGTGGATATGGCCCATATCGCCGGACTGGTCGCCGGCGGCGTACACCCTTCCCCTGTGCCTTACGCTGAGTTTGTTACCACGACAACCCATAAAACATTGCGCGGCCCCCGCGGCGGCATGATTCTCTGCCGCGATGAGTTTGCCAAGACAATCGACAAAACAGTCTTCCCCGGTTTGCAGGGCGGACCTCTCGAGAATATCATTGCCGCTAAAGCGGTCTGCTTCAAAGAGGCCTCTCAGCCGGAGTTCAAGGCTTATTCGGCCCAGGTGGTGGCCAACAGCAAAGCTCTGGCCGCCACTCTGGCGGAACGTGGATTGAAGATCGTTTCCGGTGGAACCGATAATCATCTGATGCTGGTGAATGTGGCCGCCGGCGGATTAACCGGAAAGGATGCTGCGGCCGCCCTCGATGCCGCCGGTATTGTCTGCAATAAGAATACGATTCCGTTTGACCAGAAGAGCCCGTTTGTCACATCAGGCATCCGGATCGGCACCCCCTCAATAACTACACGCGGTATGCAGGAGGCGGAGATGACCCTGGTCGGCAACTGGATTGCGGATATTCTCAGCGACATCTCCAATGCCGAGCTGCAAAAGTCGGTTCGCAACCAGGTGGCCGAGCTGACAACCCGGTTTCCGGTGCCTTGAGATTATGTAAAATAAACCCTGTTCTCAGCGGAGTTCTATGTCAGAACGCAAAACCATATACCTCAGCGGACCGATCATGGACGAACACCCTGAACTGGCCCGCACCTGGCGACAACGTGCGACAGAGTCACTCGGAGATCAATTCCATCTGCTCGATCCGATGCGCCGCAACTTTAAAGACCGCGAAGTTGACAGCGCCAATGAAATTGTCGAGTTTGATCTGCAGGATGTCCGGGATGCCGATATCCTGCTGGTGAACTACAATAAAACCTCGATCGGAACTTCAATGGAGGTGTTCTATGCCGCCTACAATCTCGGCAAGTTCGTGGTGGCCTTTTCGCCGTTTCCTTTTACTGAGTGCTCGCCGTGGATGGTTAGATTCTGTACCAAAATTCTGCCTTCGCTGGATGATGCTCTGCGTTATATCCGCAATAATTTCAGCCGCTAATTCGTTCCAACTTTAGATTGTCGATGTGCTTTGCTTTTGTTAAAATCACCACCATACAAAGGCGGTATAAACTCAATTGAGAAACACAATCAATCAGCGAAAGGCTAAAGCTATGAAAAAACAGGGATTTACTTCTTTTCTCGCCATTACACTTGCTGCCGCGTTTGCCGGCGGAGTTTTCGCCCAGGAAAATACAGCCAGATTTTCACCTTTCATGCTCAGCATTATTAACCCGATTCAAGTGCCGCCAGCCGATTTCGATATCGGCGGATTGAAATTGAACATTATCTACGGCGAAAGCCACGGCATGACAGGTCTGGATGTCGGTTTGTTCAGCCAGAATACAGGCGATGTCAACGCACTGCATATCAATGGCGTTTCAGTGGTCGGCGGCAACGGTAACGGACTGATGATCTCGCTGCTTGCAAATTATGTTGAGGGCGAATACGGCGGATTACAGATCAGTGCGTTCAACTACGCTACACATTTGAACGGCTTGCAGATCGGGGCGATCAACATCGCAAATACCGCTTATGGCCTGCAGATTGGTGTGGTTAATGTCGTGAAAGATAACGACGTGCCCTTCCTTCCCATCATTAACGGCTATTTCTAGAATCCAGGAGCTTATACTATGAAAATAAAGATTACGAACTTTATGGCCGTCATGCTCTGTACGGCAACCCTGCTTAGCGGATTGGCGCAACAAGTCGTTTCGGAAAACAGCAAGCTTGACCCTCAAGCCTCCGCCGAACTGGATGCCTTCAAAAAACGAGTGCAGGCCGCTCACCCCGATAAGGAGGTTGTCGCGGTCGAAGCTGATATGGTCAAACGTGCAGTCCTGGCTCCACGCCAGCCCGCCGCCAATCCGAAAATTGCGATTTTTGTGAAAAATCAAACCAGAGTCCCGGGGATGGATGATGAAGTCGACGGTATTCGCGACAGAATCGGTGCCGAACTGGCGGGTGCCGGTCTGATCGTTATGGATCAGTCCGAAATCGTCAGCGGCTTCACCCGCTATAAAGTCACTACCGCCGAGGAACGTGCCGGTCTGGTCGAGGGCGTATTCACCGGCGGCTCCGCAGTTCGCGTCGCGCAAATGCTCGGATGTGATTATATCATGCTGGTGAGCGTCGTACGCGCCGGAAGTACCCGCAGAAAAGCCGGCGGACGCGATGTGACAATCTTTACATTGAACATGTCAACAAAAGTCAACGAGGCCGTGCAGGGTTCATCGGTTTACGGTTCGAACTGGAGCAACAAACTGCCGGTGCCCGGCGAGTTTGCCGCCAATGATGATGCCTTCAACTATTACAATGATCTTGTCGACCAGTGGGCACAGGCTTGCGGACAGGAAATAGCGGAAAAAGCTTCGTCATGGCGCAGAGTAGACGCGGCTCCGGTTGAGTTGGTGACCTTCTCTGTTTCCACCACAATCGATCAGCTGATAGAGGGCTTGGAAAACGGAGTGCGTGCTCCCAATGAGCTCCTGGATGAAATGCGCCATGCTCTCGGAGGAGTGACAGTTGAACTGGATGGCGCCGCACTTGGTTCGTCGCCCGGAACCTTTCAGGCTACACCTGGCCTGCATCAGTTGCGCGTGACACGCCAATGGATGCAGCCTTGGCAGAAAACAGTCAACATCCAGCAGGGTACCGCCTTGAATATCGCACTCGAACTCTCGGATGCAGGTCTGCAACGCTATGGAAGCATGGAGGCACTGCGTTCATTGATTGCCGTTGAATACGCCGAGGCCGCTATGCGTAAGGGTGCTAAGATAAACTTTGATACAGCAGCCTGGCGCGATGTCACTCTGGGTGATAAAGATGGCAACAATGTCAATGTCGGCGTGGGCACCACAGTCGTGCGTTAACTTCTGCGGGATGTAGTAGATGTGCTTTCACAATTTAAGATCGTTGGGCATACGTTCTGTTTTTTCAGCTCTCCTGCTACTGACCTTGGCAGGGTGTGTATCGGTGAGCCGTGATGTCACCTCAGCCCGTTCCGGGCTGCAATCCGGCAACGATACCGCAGCCTTGGCCTGGGCTGAAAAAAAGAAGTCAAGCCTGTACAGTAAGTCACTCGGGTATCTTGAGACCGGTCGTGTTCGCATGTTGGGCGGGGATTTTCTGGGGAGTTCGACAAATTTTTCGATTGCAATCAATTCTGTTATCGATGAAACCGCTGAGGGGCCGGTACTTAAAATCGGCGATGTCGGCGCCGATATTATGGCCGGCACCCTGACAGACGACCGTACCCGTTCCTATGATCTTCCGGCTTATGAGTTTATTCAGGCTCTTAACTATCAAATGCTCAACCACCTCTTTCTGGGCGATTTCAGCGCAGCCTGTGTGGAAGCACGCCGCGCCGTCTTTGCACAGGATGCCATAGCCGACAAATACGCCGACGAGGTTGCAAAATCCCAGGAAGCCGAACCACAGCAGCCCGCAACAAACCGGACAGAGAACGATACCGGGGAAGTTTCGGCCAAGGATAAAGAGACAGCGATGCGACGCGTGGAACAGGAAATGGCTTCCATGGCTCCCGTGCTTGAGAAATCTCGTTGCTCTTATGAGAACGCACTGGTCTGGTATCTCTCCGGAGCTTTGCTGGAAGAGCAGAAAGATATCAGTAATGCCGCGCTTTGTTATCGCAAAGCTAACGAGATTTCTCCGCATAATCCCTACATCCGACGCGATTTTCTGCGGATGTTGGCTACGCAGGATCAGGTCGCATACCAGACGCTGATCAAGCAGCATAACTTGAAACCGCAGGATGTCGCACGTGCGCCCTCCGAACTGATTATTATCTTGGAAGAATCATTTGTCCCTCAGCGTAAATCAATCAAAATACCGCTGCCCGTCGGTGGCACCCTGACATCAGTGGATATCCCTTTCTATCAAGAAGACGCCCATAACCCCATGACTTTTGAGATATGTTGCGACGGCACAAACTTGGGCGGAGGTTCGGAAGCGGTCAACATCCAATCGCTTGCCTATCATGACCTCAAGGAAAAAATGCCCGGAGTTGTGTTGCGTAATGTGACCCGTGTCGGCACGCGTATTGCCGCTCAGCAGGTCGCGAATCATGCCGGCGGAGATGCCGCTAAACTCGCGGTGCTGGCATTTAATACCGTTTCCACAGTGATTAACAAGGCTGACACACGTGCCTGGTACACTCTGCCGGCAATCGCCTATCTCTCCTGCCATGCTGTCGAGCCGGGCCGCCGCAATGTGACCTTGCGTAATCCTGCGACAGGTTATACAATTGATCTGCCTGTGGAAATTGCTCAGGGCGAGCGTAGATTGATTTGGATTGCCGACATTGAAGGTTGTTCCCGGGTGGGAACAGCGTCACTCAGTGGAAAGGGGACGCAACCGACCTTTATGACCGAAGGCAGCCTGCTTACCGGCCCGCGGATATTGAATGCTGCGAAGTAGTTTTAGTGAGCATGTCAGGACAAGATTTTGTTACAATGAATTAATGCGGGACGCGGGATTTTTTCCGCAATCCGTATTTGACTATCGAATGGCTTTAAGTAGGACTGTAGGGCGGGGGCCGTGACCCCGCCTCCGGGATTATGCATCTCGAGATTGAAAAAGCATTTTTAACGCTATGCGCTATGCGCTTTGCACTATGTGGAATAACGAAAAGAGGTAAGTATGAATATTGGTAAACAGCATGTTTTATATTCCGCTTTGGCCATGAGCCTGGCGGCACTGAGCGGATGTGTTGATACTGCCGGAACAACCGTTCACACTGATCATGTGGGAGGAGTTTCCGAAGTTCTTGAAGACAGCACTCGGCTCAAACGCAGATTGGGTGTTGATGTTGCCGCAATAAATTATGATGTGGTCAATGGGATGAAACGCGCCCATATTACGTTGATGAACAAAAGTCACAAACGTTTGCATTTGCACTATCGTATCTGCTGGTTTGATGAAAATGGCGTTGAAATCGATCCCGGCTCGAAAACATATCGCTCTCTGATCATGGAGGGACGCGACAGTGTTACCGTTACAGGAGTTGCCAATAACTTGAACGCCGTGCGATCAAAATTGCGTGTCAGGGAAGCCGATGAAGCAATGTAATGCGTCCTGTGGACGCATTACAATATCTATTAAGGAGAAAAAACATGAAAAGAATAATGATCGTATTTCCCGCGCTGGCTCTTGCCGCCGTCTTCCTGACTGGTTGCGCCTCTATGCCAACTGTAACCGAAACTCCTCTCGATCGTAATCCGATTACCTCTAAACTTGAGCCGCAGGATGTCAGACGTACCGTCGAGAAGATGGCCGAATCACTCATCAGTGCACCTGGCGTGCGCGAAGCCACCGGTGGTCAGCGCCCTGTGCTGGATATTGAACCTTTACAGAACCGTACGATGCAGCATGTCGATATGGTCAGTATCACCGACTCCCTGCGTATGCAGCTGTTGCGCTCCGGCCTTTTCCGGTTCGTGGATAAGTCCACATCCGGAACCGATATCGAGTTCATGGATGCTCAGTCCAATCTCGGTCTGACCGACAGTAAAAAGGCGGTTCGGCCTGGTCAGCAGAGTGCCGCGCAGATGTATTTGACCGGTGCCCTGACTGAGATCAAAAATACCGTTGGCCGCACTACCGACCAGTACTATAAGTTCTCCATGATCCTTAAAGATCTGCGTAGCGGCGAATTAGTCTGGGCCGATGAACAGGAAATCCGTAAACAGAGTGTAAAAAGCCGCGTAGGATTCTAAACATATTACAAAAATCCGGATGTCTCCCGTATAGCGCGGCGCACCGTAATAGGCCAACGCATACGAGCCGACAATCATGTATTCAACACCCTTTGCGTTGAACAATTCTAAAAACTCTTTGAAGTCTTGGGGAAGTTTCATACTGTTGACGCCTTAAAAATTTGGCGCTCTATTGTGTGCGGCTTGCGGTAATAGCGGATAGTGCCAAAAGGCTTATCTGGGCCGAACAGGCGATTGGTGCGCGAAAACGCCTGAATGATGTTTTCGTATTTCGGCATTTTATCCAGATAGAGCGTATTGACCCATTTGGAATCAAATCCCGTCAGCATCTGATCGACCACAATCAGCAGATCAAGCTGCTGTTCC
>JAGYOL010000064.1 GCA_018399555.1 Kiritimatiellia bacterium
ACCATTTCACCGACATCTGCCGATTTGAATGCAGACGCCGCCGCCTCGGTGATTGAACCATCCGGAGCGGGGTCAGCAGGCTCAGATGGTGAAAAGTCAACTGCGCTCAAGTTTGATAACACCGCCTCGGATATCGTTCTGATGGCCTATGCCGAACAGACCGGCAAAACCCTGCTGATCGCACCGGATGTGCCCAAAGCAAATATCACCCTGCGCAGCCAGCCGAATGTCGCCTTGACCGCTGAGGAGTATGTCGAAGCGATCGAGGTGGTGCTCAGCATGAACGGAATCCTGCTGGAACCCTTCGGCGATAAATTTGTCAAGGTGCTGGCGCGAAAAACTATTCGTTCCGACGGTATCGAGATTCTGATGGAGCCGCCCAAGGGAGGCCATCCGGAAAAAAACCGTACCGTCAGCCAGATGATCCAGCTGCTGCATATAACCATCGACGAAGCAAAAACCGCGATAGAGGGATTCAAAAAGGCCGACGGTATGATTCAGACCTTCGAGCGTACCAACAGTCTGCTGGTAACCGATACCCAGGAGAATGTCAATCGCATGCTTGAGATCATTAAGTTTATCGATCAGCCGATCCCCGTGACTGAACAGGTTTTCGAGCGCATCATAAACTTCGCTAAAGCCGAGGACATCAAGACCCGTCTGGAGGAGATCGTCGCTCAGTCGCAGGAGCAGCAGAGTGCCAAGACCGAGGTCAAGGCCAAGAGTTCCGGTTCGCCCGGCATTACCAGAAAAACCACCACTCCCACCTCGATCTCGGAGCGTCTGGCCGCGCTGCGCAATCGCGGACGTCCCGAGCAAAAACCTGAGCCGACGACCCCCAACGAGGTGATCGATGCCATGATCAGCGATGCCGACCGCGGTATGATCCGCGGCAAGGTGCAGATTATCGCCGATGAACGCACCAACAAGCTGATCATCATCACCCGTCAGGAGAATATGAATTTCTTTGACGATATCATCGATGTGCTTGATATCGAGACCACCCCCGATATAAAGGTCGAGGTGCTGCGCCTTGAGTATGCCGACGCCGAAGAGGTTTCAACCATGCTCAACGATCTGATCGGCAACTCTACCGGTAAGAAAGACGATGCTGATACAAAACCGGCCGCGAGCGGCGATGGCTCTTCTGCCGCCAAAACTCTGGCCGAAGCCGCCGCCGCCCGTCAGCGTAAAACGTCCGAGGCAGCTGCTGCTCCCGGGGTGAGTAAACTCGGGCAACTCAGCAAGGATAACATCAAGATTCTGGCAGATAAGCGTACCAACGCGATCGTGATGATGGGCAGTATCGGTGATCTGGCCGCAATCATGGAGATCATCCGCAGCATGGATATCATGCTCTCGCAGGTGCTGATTGAAACCGTGGTGCTGGAGGTCGCGCTCAAAGATGAACTCGAGACCGGCATCAATTGGGTGCGACGTATCAATGATGACGATAAATTCCGCTACACAGTCGGCGGCGGCGGCACCTCCAAGGGGGGCACCAGTACACTCTTCGGATCTCGATCTCAGGAGGACGAAGAAAATGTTGAGAGCGTCAATGAAGACGGTGAAATTACGGAGACGGTTCCTAAAACCATTGACGACCTGAGTGGTACCTACTTGGAGTCGATGAGTAATCCCATCAACGGCCTGGAATATTTCATGACGCTCAAGAATCTGCGTCTTGATGCGGTGGTGCAGGCCGCTCAGAGCGATTCGCGTTCCAGGGTGCTCAGTTCACCGATTCTGCTGACGGTTGACAACAAAGAGGCGACCATAGAGGCCACTGAGCTGCGTTACATGTACAAGGGCATGCGTTATATGGGTTACAGCAGCAATCAGGGCGGCGGCAGTTACGAGCCGGATATCGAGCAACGTGATGTCGGACTGACAGTCAAGGTCACTCCGCGCATCAATCCCAACGGCAATGTCATCCTGACTATCGAGGAGACCTTCGAGGATGTGCTCGGCGAGCAGATCATCGATGGACAGGCCTGGCCGACGATTACAACCCGTAAATTAAGTGCCGATGTTTCGGTGGGCGACGGCGAAACGGTTATTCTGGGAGGTCTGGTCAAGGGCTCCAAGAGCGATTCCGAGGCCGGCATACCTTTGTTGAAGGATATACCTTATATTGGCCGACATCTTTTCGGCTCAACAAAAAGATCAACGGTACGCTCCGAACTGCTGGTATTTTTGACCCCCTATGTGATTGACAATCCGGATGATATGCGCAGAGAGGCGCGGCGGCGCAAGGATTATCTCGACGCCACCGATGTCTGGACCAAAGGCTGGTCGGACTCTGATCTGGCCGATCCGGTGCCGGTGGATGAGATGAAGACCCGGCTGGAGCGTAAAAAACAGATCGAGAAGCGCTGGAAGGACTACGCCGCAGAGCTGGAGGAGGCTCAGTCTGTTGATGAACGGATCAGTTTAGAACGCGAAAAGGCGTTGCAGATGCTGCGTGGTGAAAATCCTCCCACCAACACGGTGCCGCCCTCGACTGGTGTGATGAAGGTTGAAGAGATCACAGATGATTCCGCGTCGGAGACTCCGCCGGAAGATGAGGTTCCCGATCCGCAACGGCCGCAACTTGAAGAGCCGAAACAATCCTGGTGGAAAAGATTATTTTCTTCTGAACAGGATGGTTGACATTAATACGCTGATCGGTTATATTAACCAACCGATTTTTTGATGAAACAGATGAAAGACAGAGATACTATGAAGTCATTCAGACCAAAATGCTCAGATGAAGCCCGTGGCTGGTACATTGTCGATGCCGCCAATAAGCCACTTGGACGTTTAGCTGTTAATATAGCCAACAGATTGCGCGGCAAAGACCGCCCCACCTTTGATCCCAGTGTTGATCAGGGTGATTTTGTTGTAGTCATCAATGCTGCCAAGGTTCGGCTCTCCGGCCGTAAGCTGGAACAGAAGGAGTATGATTACTACTCCGGCTGGCGTGGTGGACGCAAGGTTTTCACAGCGGCAACCATGATGGAAAAGCACCCCGACCGCGTTATATTGCAGGCGGTCCGCGGAATGCTGCCTAAAAACAACATCGCGCGTAAAATGATGACCCGCGTCAAGGTGTACAGCGGTACGGATCATCCGCATGCGGCCCAGAAACCTGAAGTCGCTACTTTTTAACCCGAAAGAAACTGCAAATTAAGGAATTGGTATCATGGTAAAAGAACTATCAGCGGGCACAGGACGGCGAAAGACCGCGGTTGCCCGTGTGCGCATTTTCCCGGGCGGCGGTGAATGGACGGTAAACGGTGTTGCGATTGACCGTTATATCCCCAGTGAGGCTCTGCGTCAATATCTGCGTCAGCCGCTGGATATGGTGGGGCTACAGGATAAGTACGATGTCAAGATCAGTGTTAAAGGCGGCGGTATCAGCGGTCAGAGCGGAGCAATACGTCACGGACTTGCACGCGCATTGGTGGAGAGCGACGCCAATCTGCGTGAAACACTCAAGAAAGCCGGCTGCCTGACACGTGACGCGCGTATGAAGGAACGGAAGAAGCCCGGTCAGCCCGGTGCCCGCAAGCGTTTCCAGTTTTCAAAACGTTAAGAACGTTTTGTTATACGTATTATTATCACGAAGATATGCATGCGGACGTCTTTTACAGGGCGTCCGTATTTGCGTTTAAAAAACAGATGAAATTTGTGTAATGAAAGTTATTAAAAAATTTGTCAGAAAACTGATCGGCGGCAAGCCTCCGGTCAGTAGTTCCGGCAAAACAAAAAAACCCTCTGCCAAGAGTGTTGTAAAAAAAAGTTACAGCCCGCGTAAAACCGATTCAGCCTCTGTCCGGAGCGAAAAAAAAGTCGCTTCAGAGTCTGAAAAATCCGGCGGCAGTAAGCCTAAAAAAAAGAGCGGCAAAGGCAGGAGCGGCGCAGCTCGTGTAAAATCAGGCACCACTAAAAAAAGCAGCGCACAATCACAGCAAAAAGGTGGTGCTCGCTCTCCGAAAAAGGGGAGCTCCAAGTCAGCGGAGCCTGAAAAAGGTGGCGCCGCCAAGCGTGCGGCACCCGCCGGAGGGGTTAAACACCGTAGCGGACGTGTTGCGCGACCTGCTGCTGCGCCCGCCTCCCGTGCGTCCGAACGGAAAGTTTCGGACACCGCGGTGCGTCCCGGTGGCGGCTACAGCGCGAAGGAGCGTTCAGATCTGTGTGAGCAGCATAAAAGCTGGTCGGCTGATTCTTGCAAGGTTGAACCGGCTGAAGATAAAAAACGTTTTGCCGATTTTGATCTGCCCTCTGAGATTCTACATGCGGTCTGTGATATGAAATTTCAGTATTGCACTCCCATTCAGGCTTTGAGTCTTGAGCATGCTCTGGCCGGTAAGAATGTGGCCGGCAAGGCGCAGACCGGCACCGGCAAAACAGCTGCTTTTCTGATCGCTATTCTGACCCGTTACCTGCGTTCCCCTGAAAACAAACGCGAGCAAGCCGGATGTCCCCGCGCTCTGGTGATAGCACCGACGCGCGAGCTGGTCATTCAAATCTGCAAAGATGCCGCTCAGATCGGTAAATATTGCAATCTGCGGACACTGGCTATCTACGGCGGCATGGATTATCAGAAGCAACGCGACGAGGTGCTTGCTGAGCCGATTGATCTGTTGGTGGCCACCCCCGGACGCCTGCTGGATTACGCACGGCGGCGCGTTATTGATCTTTCGCATGTTGATACGCTGGTTATCGATGAGGCCGACCGCATGCTGGATATGGGCTTTATCCCTGATGTCCGCATGATCATGAACCGGCTGCCCCGCAAGGATAAACGCTGCACTATGCTCTACAGTGCCACCCTGTCAAAAGATGTTATGCGGCTGGCATCGCAGTGGATGGAGGAGCCGGTCAATGTTGAAATCAAGTCCGATAGTGTCGCTACCGACACGGTCACACAGATCGTTTACGTTGTGACCGCCAGCGAGAAATTCACGGTTCTCTACAACCTGATTCAGAAGTATAACGATCAACGCATTCTGGTTTTCTGCAACCGTAAATCCACGACCGAAGGGGTTGTCAGAAATCTGCGGCGCAGAAATATCGCCTGCGATATGCTCAGCGGGGATGTTAATCAGAATCGCAGGTTGCGTGTGCTCGAGGATTTCCGTGCCGGTAAATCCAAGATTGTGATTGCCACCGATGTGGCCGGACGCGGCATCCATGTTGATGACGTCGGTTTTGTGATCAACTATGACTTTCCCTATGAGGCCGAGGATTATGTTCATCGTATCGGAAGAACCGGTCGCGCAGGTAACAGCGGCACGGCGATATCCTTCGCCGACGAGGATGAGTCGTTCATCATACCGGATATTGAGGAGTTTATCGGTGAACCGCTCAAGTGTACAATTCTGTTGGGAAGTGATCCGCTGATGGCGGATATACCGCGACAGGGTACGAGTACGGCTCCCAAGTCGGCTGACATCCGCAGAGATAGTCGGGGTCGCGACAGGCGCCCACCGCCACGCTCCAATAACGCTGAGAAAGCTGAAAGTGAAAAAATTGACAGTAAAAAAGCAGATAATGTGAGTGAACCCAAGGCTCAGGAGCAGAGTAAACCCTCAGAGCATACACCTGTCCGCAAAGAACGAAACTCCAGGAGTGTCAAAAAAACGACGACGGCTCCCGTGCAACAAGAGAAATTACAGAAAGTTAATGATGCGCCAGCGAATGCGCCGCGTCGTAAAGCACGTTTCAGCGATGAGTGGGTGCCAGGTGAGTGAAAAATCCTGACAGCGATGCAGGAATCCGGATATTCAAAAACGCAAGGTAATTAATTATGTGTGGAATTGTGGGATACATCGGTAAACGTAGCGCCTGCGATATTCTGATCAACGGGCTCAAACGGCTTGAATATCGCGGGTATGACTCAGCCGGGATTGCGCTGAACTGCAATGCGTCACTGACAGTCACCAAACGCAGCGGCAAAGTTGCAATGCTTGAAACTGCTCTTCTTCAGGATGTTGACCAGCAGGTTGTTGAAAATTCCGTGGCTGGAATAGCGCATACGCGCTGGGCGACACACGGCCTGCCGACTGTGGAGAATGCTCATCCGCATCTCGATAACAGCTCCCGAATCGCACTTGTCCACAACGGGATTATCGAAAATTATGCCGCTCTGCGCACCCAGCTGCAGAAAAAAGGCTCGGTTTTCGTTTCAGAAACCGATACCGAAGTTCTAGCCCACCTGATCGGCAGTTTTTACAGTGGTGATCTGGCGGTCGCGGTTTCAGAGGCACTCAAAATGGTTGAAGGCACCTATGGAGTGGCGGTTATAGCGGTCGACGCTCCTGATGAGATGATTGTGGCTCGCCGTGGCAGCCCGCTTGTGATCGGCATGGGTAGCGGAGAAACCATTATCGCCAGTGATGTCTCGGCAATCGTTGCGCATACCCAGCAGGTAATCTACCTGCAAGATGGCGATGTGGCCCGCATCACCGCCACCGGTGCCGATGTTTTCACCCTGGATCAATGCCTGGTCGATCGCGATATCTCTGAAATCGAGTGGGAGATAGACGCTGCGGAAAAAGGCGGCTTTGACCATTTCATGCTCAAAGAGATATTTGAACAGCCGGAGGCTCTGCGGAACTCCATCCGCGGTCGTCT
Organism: Kiritimatiellia bacterium; assembly: GCA_018399555.1. Lineage (GTDB taxonomy): Bacteria > Verrucomicrobiota > Kiritimatiellia > RFP12 > UBA1067 > M55B167. The sequence goes on from JAGYOL010000064.1 coordinate 6,622, forward strand.
TGACAAGGATCAGGGTTTCGCAATTCTGGCGGGACTTGATCTTACTCCGCGGGAGCTGGCTTCAATTAAGCGCGTTGTGATTGTGGCATGCGGTACCTCAATGCACGCCGGCATGGTCAGCAAATATTTATTTGAGGGGCTGGCCGATCTGCCCACCTCGGTTGAACAGGCCGCTGAGTTCCGCTATTGCAATCCGCTGGTGGGTGCGGATGATCTGGTGGTGGCGGTCAGTCAGTCCGGTGAGACCGCCGATACTCTGGCGGCTGTGCGCGAAAGCATTCTGAAGGGGGCCCTGGTTGCCGGTTTGTGTAATGTTGTGGGTTCAACCATAGCGCGTGAAACCGGACGCGGTATCTATCTGCATGCCGGCCCGGAGATCGGTGTGGCTTCCACCAAGGCCTTTACCGCGCAGGTTACGGTTCTGCTGATGATGGCACTGAAATTCGGGCGCCGGCGCCGACTTTCGCGTGAGGCGGGAGTACAGATATGCCGTGAGATCGAGAGTATCCCCGAAATGGTCGCGCGGGTGGTAGAGCAGAGTGATGCGATTGCGGATATCGCTGCGGAGTTCGCCGATGTCGAGCATGCTTTCTTCATCGGGCGCGGAATTTTGTATCCGGCTGCGTTGGAGGGTGCCTTGAAATTGAAGGAGATCAGTTATATTCATGCCGAGGGCTATCAGGCGGCTGAGTTGAAGCACGGGCCGATCGCCCTGCTCGAGCCCGCCACTCCGGTTGTGGCACTGCTCAACGATATTCCGGGACGCGAAAAAACTCTGGGTAATGTGGCGGAGTGCCGTGCGCGCAAGGCTCCGGTGCTGGGGGTAGTGACAGAGGGCGATTTCGAAACAGCCGCCAGTGTGGACCGGGTGATCAGTGTGCCGCGTTGTTCCGCTTACATCGCTCCGATTATCAGTGTTGTAGCTTTGCAGCTGCTGGCCTATCATATTGCCCGCATCCGCGGGTGCGAAATCGATCAGCCCCGCAATCTGGCCAAAAGCGTCACGGTTGAATAAAAAAGGTAGAGCAAGAAGGTTTTTTTGTAGTTCTCCCGCACGAAACGCAGAACCTCGCGACGGAACAGCTCGGTCGCATACATGCCCTGATAGGCCTTGGTGCGCTCGTTGTTGCGGAACATCGAGTGTATGCCGTAGCGTTCATGGGTGTAATAATCAATTCAGCAGATTCGGCATCGGTATTCAGCCCTGATAAAGCAGACAGCGGACCTTGCGGTCCGGTGCGGTTTCGATTAGCGGCGGGTGGGTGGTTCTGCACTGCGGCATAACTGAAGTGCAGCGCGGATGAAAGCGGCATCCCGTCGGGAAATTGGCGGGAGAGGGCACATAACCCGGAATGGCGTCCAGCTTTTTACCGCGGGTTGCGGCGGATGGCAGAGCTTTGAGCAGTGCTTTGGAATAGGGGTGCTCAGGTGCGGCAAAGAACTGTTCAGCTGCGCTGCTCTCGACAATCTGTCCGGCATACATCACCGCGACATGCGTAGCCATCTGTGAAACAACCCCCATGTCGTGGGTGATCAGCAACAGGGCACTATCTTTACGGTGCAGATCGCGCATCAGGCGCAGCACCTGCGCCTGGATGGTCACATCAAGTGCGGTAGTCGGCTCATCGGCGATGATCAAATCCGGCTCCAGTATGAGTGCCATGGCGATCATAACACGTTGCTGCATTCCGCCCGATAGCTGGTGCGGCAGGGCCTCGGCCTTCTCCGCCGGCGCAGGAATGCCGACCTTGTCCAGCCAGCTCAGGGCCAGTTCACGCGACTGAGTTCGGGAAAGCCGCCGATGCAGATGAATGACCTCCTGTAGCTGTCGCTGAATACGATGCAGCGGCGAGAGTGCAGTCATCGGGTCCTGAAATATCACTCCGATGCGCTCGCCCCGTATTTTTCGGAGCTGTTCGATCGGCATTTGCAAGAGGTCGTCGCCGTCAAAGAGGATTCTCCCGGCGGTTATTCTGGCCGGTGGTGCAGGTAGCAGACGCGGTATGCACATGCAGGCGGCACTCTTGCCGCAGCCGGATTCACCCACCAGCCCCAGAATTTCGCCGCGTTTCAGGTGCAGGGATAGATCTTCGACGGCGCGGATACGCTCATCCTCAATTTCAAATTCAACCGACAGATTTTTAATCTCAAGCAGCATCTTTACTCCATGCGGGACTGTTGTTTGGGATCAAAGGCGTCACGCAGTCCCTCCCCGATGATCACAGTAAGTAGAATTACGGTTACCAGTGCTAGCGAAGGGAAGAGAATCAGCCACCAGGCCCAGCGGAAAAGCTGCGCCTGCTGGAGTAGCTGTCCCCAGCTCGGTGTCAGCGGCGGCAGACCGAACCCCAGAAAATCCAGGGCCGCCAGTGAGCCGATCGCCCCGGCCAGAGTGAAGGGCAGCAGGGTGATAACCGGCGTAACCGCGTTCGGTAGAATATGGCTCATGATGATCCGCAGCGGTGAAAGACCCTGGCAGCGGGCTGCTTCCACAAATTGATAGCCACGGAGACGCAGAAATTCGGCACGCATGTAATACGACATTCCGAGCCAGTTGAACAGGCCGTAGACAATCAGCAGCAGCATGAAACTACGCCCCAGTACCGCGCCGATCAGAATCATGATGTATAAGAAGGGCATAGCACTCCATATTTCGGTCAGACGCTGTCCGCAAATGTCCACTTTGCCGCCAAAGTAGCCCTGGACGGCTCCGAAAACTATTCCGAGTAGCATGGCCCAGAGTGAAAGTACGATGCCGAAGGTCATAGAAATTCTCAGGGCGTAAAGCACATGGGCAAAGACGTCACATCCGGCTGAATCGATGCCCATGCAGTGTCCCGCAACAGGTGGATGCGGCCAGGAAATTTCGTTGAGCACACATTTGACCTGGGCGGCGCGGTTTTTCCACTGGATTGCGCTCTGCGCTTTTTCGCCCGCGAAGGATTTTGCAACCAGTGCCAGAATTTCCGGTTGCAGTCCGGCAGGCACCTCCTGCCAGCGGCGGCGCTCCAGTGCTTTGAAACCGCCGTCACCGCTTTTGTGGAAACGCACCGCCAGAGGCGACTCGCTTCGGCCCTCCATCCGCAGAGATATACGTGCAGTCGGTGCTGCACCGTATGGATTCGGCTCGAACGCGGGCATTGTAAGAGTGGCGCGCAGATTTTCATCCTTGATATGCTGCACCTCAACTTCCACGCGCGGCGCGGGTCGTTTGCCGTAGCGTTGCTGCGCGGCCTCCAGAACTTCGTCGGGAATATGCCAATGGTCACTCAGCCGGTCATTATCGAAATCATAACCGCCGGGAAAAAAACGTGTGCAGTTTTCGCAGCGTACTATGCGCTGATCCGGCAGCAGGTCGAAGCGGCAGGCAAAGACCTCCGGCACAATATGCGCGGTCACGGTTATGAATTCGGCAAGCGATGCCGAATCGATGGTGTCGTTGGGACTGTAGCGCACCGGTGCCCAGAGCACGAAGTTCGCTGTATTGTTTGTAAAAGCTTCGGTAAGGGTAAAGGTGCGGTAGTTGATCAAGGCGGTAGTGTTGGTGTCTTCGGTCACACTGCGCAGATCAGGGTTTTTGAGAAAAGGCGCGAACCAGTTTCCCTCGTAACGCATCAGCAATGGACGACCGTTGCAGATGAGCTCGGATCCCAGGCTGATGATATACAAAGCTATCAGTGCCCGCAGTGCCCATTTGGCACGCCGAATACGCATGAAATTCCGTAGCCGTTTTGCGGTCAGTGGTGATGTTTTTATGTGTAGCAGTTTCAGCATTTATTTATCAAAGGTGATTCTGGGGTCAATCAGCATATAACAGAAATCAGAGATCAGGTTGCCTGCCAGACGCAACACGGAGGTGAGAGCCAGCAGAGCCATGAAAACCACATAGTCACGTCCGGTGAGAGCCTCCCAGCTCAAACGTCCCATGCCGGGAATTTCAAAGATGTTTTCGATGATGATCGAACCGGCGAATAAAACGCTCATAATCGAACCGAAGCCGGTGGCAATCGGAATCAGTGAGTTGCGCAACGCATGCCCCCATACGGCGCGCCGCCGTGAAGCCCCCTTGGCCAGAACAGTCCGGATGTAGTCTCCAGCCACCTGATCCAGTAGCGAGTTTTTCATAATCAACGTCAGAAAGGCGAAATTGCCGGCCACATAACAGGTTACAGGAATCACCATGTGCCACGCACGGTCGAGCATGCGGGTGCCAATGGCGGCACCTGCCAGCGTATCGGACTCGAAACCGCCCAGAGGAAAGATATCCCATAAACCGTCGACGGTGCCGCAGAAAAGCATCTTGAGAACCATGGCCAGCGCGAAGGGGGGGAATGAGTAGCCAATGATGACAACAATGCTTGAAACGGCATCGAAAGCCGTCCCGTGTTTCAACGCCTTGATCAATCCCAGTGGAATACAGATCAGGTAGCTGAGCAGAAAACTGGTTATGCCGAACCAGAGTGATACCGGTATGCGTGAGCGTATCAGCTCCCAGGCGGTACGGGTCGGATAGTCGTAGGAGTGCAGCTTCAGTCCCATCCGATTGACAATTAGCCAGTTCCAGTATTGAACCACCAGCGGCTTGTTGAAACCAAATTGCTGGTTGAGCTCTTCGCGGTATTCCTCGGTGACCTGTGATGCGTTCTGCGAGGTCATTCCGGCTTCAGTGCCGCCGACACCGCGCATCTGCATCATGCGCATCTCAACCGGTCCGCCGGGCAGCAGACGGGTCAGCGAGAAACATACGATGGTAATACCCAGAAAGGTGGGTATCACCAACAGCAAACGTCGAATAAGATATGCGAGTCTTTCCATAGATCAACCAGAGCTACATTCAAGTGTCACAGTATAGCCGAAAACAGGTCAGTCGGGGTCAAACCTAAAATTTAAAATATCGCTATTTTTAAATTTTAGGTTTGACCCCCAGGGATAGGAACGCGTGATATGATATCGGCGCGTGTAAAAGTTCGGCTCCAGTGCTCCTTGCCATCGGGATCGACCATGTTGATGGTCGCGGTGGGTTCATCGCAGGTGGTGTCGACGACACACTCGCCGAACATTGATTTGCGGACTACTCCGAATGGTTGCGACTCTTTCGGGTGACCGTAGGCACCCGGTCCGGGGTGTGCGCCCAGGCTGGCTGCTTCAAACTCCCAGAAGTTGTGGCCGGACTCGCGCGGTATCCGCACAACCCGTGCGCCGTGGCGGTCGCCTGAGAGCAATAGCACCGGCAGACGCAACTCTTCAATCAGCCTGAATATCCGCTCGCGTCCGGCTCTGTCCCAGACGCCCCATGAATCCTTGCCGTTGGAGATGTTGTCGCTCCACATGGTGCCGCTGGTGATTATAACAAATGAACCGGTGCAGCCGCGTAACTCCTGCTCCAGCCAGCGGCTCTGAACCTCGCCAAGATACGCATCCTCCCGACCGGGAGCGGTGCGCAGCGAACGGGTGTCGAGCATGATCAGGTCGCATGATCCGATTTTTGTGTGAAAATAGGTTCCCTGGGTGTCGCCGGTCAGGGCGTAGGGGGGATTGTTCCAGTTCTGGCGCCAGAGTTTCCGCAGTGCGTTGCGGTCAGCGGCGGTAAAGCCTTCGGGGATGCCGGCGCGGTCGTTGTTGAAGTAGTCGTGGTCATCCCAGGCGGCATAAACGGCGGTTGATGCCGCCAGTTTACGCCAGCCGGGGTGCATATCCCGCAGCAGATAATCGGAGCGGTGCAGCCCGATATCGGCATCGCGATCATCCACGGCGCAGTCGCCTATTGTGATAAATGCCGAGGCACCGCGCAGCCGCATCCGTTCCAGTAGGGCCCGATTGCTCAGTCCGGTTTTGTGAAAACATGAACCGAAAGCGATGCGGAACTTTCCCGGCTGACCAGGAGCCGGCGGAGTATTGATGGAGGCGTCCGCCGGCAGAGGAACGGATTTTCCGTCCACCTTTAAGTTGTAACGTAGGTGAGAGTTTGAGGGCAGAGCGTTCAGCGGCACAACCGCGCTGAAATCGGTTTCCGCACTGCTGAAAACCGGACCGAAGCGTCGCTCTCCCTGTGGTGTGTGCACTGTGACAGCGACCTCTGCCGGGCGTATGGTCCGCACCCAGAGCTGCGCGCTGTCGTGCTTGAGAGCACCGAGCATCGCGCCGCCTGAAACCGTCAGTCCGTATTTATCGCAGAGCCGCTGCAATTCAGGGAGTTCGGTAAATGTTGATTTCCGGTTCGCTTCAAAGATTTTACGGGCATCGGTAAAAAAATTCAGTGTTTCGGCGGATGCTCCCGAAGCGGCCAGAATGCGCTGATCGATAACCGGTGTACCGCGGTGGGCGGCATTCAGATCGAGCGGACGTTCGCGGTCGCTCAGTCTTTTACGTTTTGCAGGCTTGTCGTGCGCTTGCGGTGCTCCCGATGCTGTTGTGCGGGTTGCTGCCAGAAGCGCGGTGGTTGATGCGGCCAGTGTAGTGTTGATAAATGAACGGCGAGTCTGCATGGTTCTGTTTGCCTATTTAATAAGTATTGATGTGCCCTGTTCAAAAACGCGCGGAGTGAGCGCCTGATAGTTGGCCTGAACCTGATCCGCACTCAGAACAGCAGGGTAAAGACGAACCAGCGCAATATGTCCTTTGAAGGGTGAGAGTCCAACCGGTGATGCCGTCCAGATTTATAAAACTCCCGTTGTGTCCATTGCCTGATACATCGACGGTGGTGGTTCCGCTGCCCTCTTCAAAAGGCCAGTGCAACACTAGCTCCGCCCGAAGGTTGAAGACTGCTGTCAGGCACACTGTCACGGTTATCGAAAGAAATAATCTGTTCATCTTACTTTCTCCTGTTTGAAAAGGCATACCGTATTTCGCCGCTTGAGATTCACAACTTTGTCAAACAACAACCTGTCGGCGACAAAATATGCACCCTCACTGCTACTGTACATACAAAATATTGTATCGTTACTAAGATGTCAAGGCTAGGATTTTTCGCTGTACCCCTTTCCTGAGGAAGTCAAACGCGATCTTTTTACACAATTTAA
>JAGYOL010000065.1 GCA_018399555.1 Kiritimatiellia bacterium
CAACCTATAGGCAATAAAGCAAAACCGTATCAGGTTAAACAGGTTAGAAGTGTGTTTTTAAAGTATGGTTTTAGATTGGAGATTTAACTATGAGTTCTAAATATGAAATTATAATTTTCTGGAGTGAAGAGGATTCTGCTTTCATTGCCGAAGTGCCTGAACTTCCTGGTTGTATGGCTGATGGAAAAACATATAAAGAAGCACTTCATAATGCTGAAATCATTATTGCTGAATGGATTGATACAGCGCAGAGCATTGGACGTGCAATTCCCTCTCCTAAGGGCCGATTGGCTTTTGCATAATAAAACATCTTCAGAACCAAAAGATGCAACATACCCAGAGGGGCGCTTCGCTTGTTTCCCCTCTGGTCTGGTGATCTAAACGTTCGAGCAACAAGATGAAGATACCACAAGGCAAAGCAAAACGCGGTTCACAGAAATGGTTGCAGCATGTAATCAATCGCAACTCGGCCATCTTCTCTCGGGCGATTCTCGGCCACTGCCCCGAGCTTGATGGGGCTGAATTGGAATGGTTGAGCCCACTGCAGAAGGACGACTACGCCGAGTATCAGGACAACGACTTTTTGGACGTCTTGGGTCTCGGCAAGCACGCTCCCAAGTTGCGCGAGTTCTGGCCTTCTCGCGGCCCGGTGTGGGACGGACTGGGTCGAACGACCGACGGAAGCGGATACTTCCTGATAGAGGCCAAAGCTAATGTCCCCGAGATCATTTCTGATTGTGGAGCCAAGTCCTCAGCCTCGGTTGAGAAGATTGAAGCCGCGCTGCGCCGCACACAGAAATGGTTGAAGGCGGACAGCCGTCTTGATTGGACCAAAGGATTCTATCAATACGCAAACAGACTCGCCCATCTCTACTTCTTGAATGAGATCGTCGGGGCAAGAGCTTACTTGATCAATCTGTACTTCGTGCATGACACCACGCACATACCGACTGAAAGCGAAGCGTGGGAAGCAGCCCTGACACTACAGAAGAAACTGATGGGACTAGAAAAGGAACAACTGAGGGGTAAGGTCATCGATTTTCCACTACACATCAGCAAAGTGGAACAATAGCTCGAACCAGAGCGTGGAGGCTACCGGCTAAACGTCGTCGCCTCACGCTCAACGTTATGTGTGAGGGGATCCCCATTCTTTGGACAGCTAAACGGCATAGTTAAGATATAAATCCAGTTGGGTTTTTTGTTAATTTGTGGCCGTTATCACAACTGGTTTTGAAATAACTGTAGCAAATCAGCAGCACTCGTGCTACCGTAAATTTACGGTTTTGAGGGTAGGGCTCTGCGGAGGCGCACCCCGAGCGCTTAACCGTGAAGGTGGCATAAGCTACATTGCCGGTGGTTGAAAAACACAGCCACCGGCTTTTTGCCATCTTCTTGAAAGCGAAAAACCTCGGGGGTACGGGGGCTGGCCCCCGCCGTTGATTCTCAGTGAATGCAGCAGTACACTCCATTCGGCGTTTTTCCATCCATTCCTTGGTGCGGTCGATCATAGTTGTAGTAATCAAAGTAAATCCTCAATCCGTTAAAAAGTTCCATGCCATTGCCGTAGCAGTTGATATAGACGTTCTCATATTTAACACTACGCCATAGCCTTTCAATGCAAACATTATCAAGAGCCCGCCCGCGGCCGTCCATACTGGGCCGCACTCCATTCGTAGTCAGCCTTTCTTGAAACATAGTGCTGGTGAACTGCGAACCCTGATCCGTGTTGAATATCTCAGGCACACCGAATCTATTGAATGCCATGTCCAACGCATCCAAACAGAACTGAGTCGACAATGTGTTTGATAACTCCCAGGAGAGAACCCGCCTGCTATACCAGTCCATGACAGCCACGAGGTACATAAACCCTGTATGCATGGGGATATACGTAATATCGGTTGACCACACATGGTTGGGGTGGCTAATCTCAACATCACGAAGCAGATATGGCATAATCATATGTCCAGGCCCTGGCAGGGACAACTTTGGCTTAGGGTAGATAGCCTCAAGCCCCATCAACCTCATAAGGCGACGGATGCGTTTAATGTTCAGCATATGATCCCTGTTAATATTCAGGAAATTCATCATGCCTTTTACTCCAAGAAACGGGTGTTTTGTGTGTTCTTCATCCATGATCCGCATCAGCTTAAGATTCTCCGGCGATTCGCTCGCCGGAGAATAATAATAGCTTGATCTTGGGATTCCCAGTAATTCACACTGGCGTGTCACGGGTAGTATTCCACTTGGATCAACCAAAGCACGAAGCTCATCCGTCAAAATCAGAGAACTTTTTTTTTAGCCACTCCTGTTCCATCTTAAGCCTGCCAATCTGCTCAAAGAGTTCAGCCTCCTTACTTTGTTGATTGTCCTTTTTCTTTGATGGGTATTCAAAAAAATCTGTGGCCGCATCCCGCAGCTGATTCTTCCAGCTATTAATCTGAGTGGAATGCACTCCATAACGAACAGATAGTTCACGTACACTTTCGCGCTCACGTAACGCATCCAAGGCAACTTTAGCCTTAAATCCAGCAGCATGTTTCTTTCTTTTATCGCTCATAATCTTCCTGGTATATTTGTAACCGGATTATATCTTAACATGCTGTCCAGTTTTTGGGGAGTAGCTCACAATGCTCTCAATTTCAGAATAGATTCAAAAGAACTGGCCAATTCTGGTCTAGAGATGGATTTGCAGCTCTGCTGGAAATCGCAGTAAGGTATCAGAATGGTGAAATCAGATCACTCTGGGCTGCTTAATTGCACCAAACGGGAGATGCGCCCTAATCGCCCAGCGCTTTGATTTGAAAACGCTCCAGAGTCGGGGTGGTACGGGCAGTGCGCATAATTTCAGCGACACGGGCGACAACCTCGGGATGTTGCTCTGCCAGATCATGTTCTTCTCGAATATCGTTATTCAAATCATAGAGTTCTATCCGCATGTTGCCTTTTGCAATGTTACGACGAATCGCCTTCCAATTATTAATACGCACCGTTTGCAATGCTCCTGCTGCGGGAAACTCCCAGTAGAGATAGTCGTGTTCGCGCTGTTGATTCCGCTGTAGTAGGGTCGGCAGATAACTGATGCCGTCGATGTCAGCGGGCGGTGTTACTTGCGCCACCTCGCAGATAGTCGGCAGCGCATCCCAGAAAGCACTGAGATGGGTGCTCTCAGTGCCAGGTTTTATTTTCCCGGGCCAAGTCGCGATCAACGGCACGCGAATGCCGCCCTCCTGCAGCGAGCCTTTGCCCCATCCGCGTTCAGGATTGAAAGCACCGCCACTTTTGAACCAAGGAGAATCGGTGCCGCCATTGTAGCTGTAACCGTTGTCGGAGGTGAAAATAACCAGAGTGTCTTCATAGATATCAACATCTTTAAGCTGTTGAATCAGGCGTCCCACATTTTCATCGAGATATGAAACCATCGCCGCATAGGTGGCGTGGGGATAACGGCAGGGGAAGTAGCCCATCTTTCCGAGATATGGTTCTTCATCGCCGAATTTTTTCACATAGTAATCAATCCAGCGTTTGGGTGCCTGCAGCGGCATATGCGGAATGGGAGAAGCCCAGTAGAGAAAAAAGGGTTTATCTTTGTTGGCATCCACAAATCTGCTGATTTCAGCGGACATCAAGTCGGGGGCGTAGTCGGTCAGTGTGAAATCAGCATAACTGGATTCATCCAGCGGATCAGCGCCGACCGGAATTTTGGTGTGTGGCTCCACCTCTTTGTTGCGCAGCATAACACGCTCTTCATTGCGCCAGAGATGGCAGGGAAAGTAGGTATGTGCCTGTCGCTGGCAGTTGTAACCGAAAAAAAGATCGAAACCCTGCCGATTCGGTACGCCTTCGGTATTGGGGGCACCGAGCCCCCATTTGCCGACACAGGCTGTTGTGTAGCCTGCGGCCTTGAGAAGCGAGGCAATTGTAATGGTATCGGCTGGCATGGGACGTTGTCCTTCAAGATTGGGATCTCTGTTCATAGCGGAAAAGCTCCAGACCTCACCGCGTTCGCGCCATTCGTCATTGCCGCGGATGTGAGCGTGTCCACTGTGTTTTCCGGTCATCAGCACACAACGAGATGGTGCGCAGACCGCCGAACCTGAGTAATGTTGCGTAAATTTCATGCCGTTTGCTCGCAGTTTATCGATATTCGGTGTTTCAATCAGCTTCTGACCATAGCAGCCAAGTTCGCCATAACCAAGATCATCCGCCATGATATAGATGATGTTAGGTTTACGGTTGTGTGCTTGTGTGGTCGTATTTCGCTCCTTGCAGATGCAGCCGCAGGTGATCAGTAAATTGAGCATCAGCGTGGCTATACAAAGTTGTTTCATCGATTTAATAAACATTATACATTCCTGTTTTATAAACCTTTTGACAGATCAATGTTCACACGACCGCCGCGAGTTAAATCCCAGGTTTCACCAAGTGTTCCTGCAAATTGAGCATAGACATCATCTTCACTGCGATAGATTGTAAGATTGAAGGCGATGGTTGATTTTTTTGAGGGATCAATGCCGAGATCTTTTAAGGGAACCGCCCACTCTGAGCGCCAGAGTTTGTCGGTCATATCAGCGGCATAGCGGATATTACGGGTGAAAGCGGGGGAGTTCGGAGAGGTAACTCCCGGAATTTCTGCGGGGCGCAGTGATCCGTCGGTGAATCCCCGCAGCACATGCAGATGTGATTCATCGCCGATTTTCTGCTCTATGGTTAACTCCACGCCCTCGTCGTGACCCCATTTGGCACCCGTTCTACGCTGTTTTGAAAACATTGCAACCACATTGACTAGAAGATACAGATGGGTATTGTCGGCGACTAATTTTGCACTAATCGGTGCGCCGCGCACACTGCGTTGGGTGGGGCGTTCAGCGAGTGAAGTGCCGCCGGCAGGCCATTCATCATGATCGAGTTGCCCATTGATAATCGGGGCTTTTTTAATGATTGCGGCATTGAAATAACGCGGTTTTTCACGGGGTGTAAATTCACTGCGCGGAAAATCCGTTAACACTTGTCCGCCGTCGGCATTGATGATGTAAAATAGGTTGTTCTGCCACTCTGTAACAGCGTCGGCCTCGATCAGATTAATTTTGCCGGAGAGATGAAATTTATTGCCGCTGACTTTATGACCTGAGCAACGGGGGAAAGCCAGTTTCATATCGCCTTCGCAGATAAACAGGTTGTCGCGCAGTTCACAATTGAGGGTCATGTGATTCTGTGTTGGATGGGGAACATTGATAGCGATATTTTCCGCGACAACGCACTCCTGACATTTTTCATCGAGGTAGTAGGCGGAAACACCGTAGCCGCTGCCTTTCTGAATCATATCGCGTACAATGTTGCGTCGGATCATGCAGCGTTGACCTGCTCCCATATAAATTGCCGCTCCGTCATAATGCACCTGCATACAGCGGAAAATAACATTCTCTTCAATCAAAGTATCTTCTCCGCCGACAGCCATGCCGGAATAGGGAGTGTCATGAATGATATTGCGTCTTACGACACTGGATTTGCCGCCGCCATTGATACCGACAAAGTTAGCACTTACCAGCCCGATATCATGGATATGGTTGCCTTCTATCAGCGCGGTTCCCCAGTATTTAATGGCGCCGCCGCCGAGATGATGAAGGTGGCTGCTTTTGATTTGCAAATCAGCTCCGCGTACCGCCCAGACACCTGAGTTGGCTATTTCAACGCGCTCTACAGTTGTTTTGGCGGCTTTATTGGCATTGATGACACCGGGCCATTTGGAGCCGCCGAAGCCGGCCAGAGTCATAGGGGCATCGCCGGCCATGATTGACAGATCACGGATTGTCACATTATGAGCGCCGCTCCTTTCCTTTGAGCCGTCAAGAGAGATAGCGGTTACGGAGATCGGAGCGATAATGGTGATACTTTCGATATTTTCATCGGAGCGAGGATAGTAATAAACCCGTTTTTCAACCTTATCCAGATACCATTGGCCGGGCTTAGTCATGCCTTCCCGTGTATTCCAGATAACATAATCATGTTTGCCGAATGCACCCGGCGGATGTGCTCCGCGATCTTGAAAAGTGATTTGACGGCTGGCGGAGTTGTGCGCCGCAATCAGAAGAGTTGACTGATCCCACATGTGGCATATGGTTATCTCCGCATTCTCGATGCGCAGGTCGGTCGGGATATCTCCGGCGTGATATATCATGCGCGTGTATTCATCATTGGTGGGAGGGCGTTCCCAGCCGCCGCCCGCGCTGCTCATCCAGCGCACAGGAAAACGACTCTCATGCTGCAAATAACCTTTCTCCGGGAACCGTGCCCGCGGCAGGATACGATCGTTGGCCAGCAGAACGCGGAATGAAGCGTTGGCCAGCTCGGACGGCAGATCTGCATACCAGAGTTTGTCGGTTTTTTTCACCCAGCCGGTTAGATGACGGCCAGCGTAAATTACAGTTTTACCGGCACCGGCGCCTCTGATAACCAGTCCCTGATCGCGTTGATCGAGGGTGAGCATCTCTTTTAAAAAATAGCGTCCCTCGCTCAGCACAATTTCATGTGTGCCGTTTGGTTGTGCGCGGCACAGCGAGACTGCGCGCTCGAGTGTCGCCAGCGGCATGTCGGTGGTCAGTCCACGGCGATTGTCGTCACCGGTCGGGTTGACATAAAATACTGCGGCATGAACAGCAGAAATGGTTATTAAGACAATCAGACTTGCGTATGTAATAGAGCTGCGCATTGTATTCCTTTCGGTTAATTTAAACTCTTCGGTAGTAGTTGCCCTGTAATCGACAAGGAGAGGGTTACTGGTTCGCGGAGCGGCTGTTACCTTGCTACGCGGAACAGATTATCTTATCAACGCGGGCCGGGGTTATTACAGCGATCGGCCAGCAGATGCTCTCCAGGAGTGATCCCGGCACTCCAGTTTTTGATTACTTCACCGGTTTCGCGATCAAATTTATCGGGCGACAGTTTTTCCGGAACACTGTCGCAGGTTAGCTCCTGCCACAGCTCCAATTGTTTTCTCAAACGCGCTTTAACCTCGGCATACTCGGGGTTGGAGACGAGATTGACAAGCTGATGGCGGTCGCTTTCAAACTTATATAGTTCTTCACCGGGGCGCGGAGCAAGAAAAACGTCGGCCTGGGCACTGTTAAGAGTTCCGGCATCACGTGCTTTTTGCAGGGTCAGTCGGGGTCAAACCTAAAATTTAAAAATAAGGCTTCTGCGTTATTTCCGACGTTCATTATCCAGCTTTTCTTAGATATTTTCAACCGCTCTCTTCAACGCCTCATCCGTAAGCGTCTTATAATTGACCTACTGGTCGGCTGTTGAATGTCATGTTATAACATGCGGCATGAACTTCCTGCAGCCGTTCAGCCATTTGAGAGCACCGATTTCTCCTGCGCTCTGACTACTGGAAGCCCCGACAAAAAAACAGGTTCGGAAAATAGAAGATTGGATCAATGTTCTCCCACGAAAAATACTCGACGGTCTATCCGCTGAGGAAAAAATTCAACTCTACTTCAAGGAGAACGTCACATTTAATACTACAATTTGCGGTTTTAAAAATTTTATGGTTCAATATTGCACCATATTACTTTACAATATAGCTGTAATTTATTTAATAGGTTAATTTTTTTGTGAGGAAATTACGGTAGTAGATGGAGTTTTTTAAAAAAATAATAGATCGGATCGGGGTTGATGATTTTGCGGAACCGGGGGCTTTTAACAAATGGATGACAGGCGCGATTTTTGTGGCCGTATTTTTCTGTGCGGCTGGTCTGTTTCTAATTTTTTCGATTGAGGGTTGTTTCAAGCGGCAAATCACAGAGGAGAAAGCAGCGGTTGAAAGCGGCAGTAACGCAGCAAGTGAAGCCGGTGATAAGGGGGTTGATCTCTTCAGTCCGGTGCGTCCGGCACCTGCTTCGTTTCCACCGGATTCGAATATGCCGTCCGGCAGAGAGTCCCTTCACTGCGGTCCGATTGATCTGAAAACTTTTGATCCGAAACGTGATCTGATCCGTTTTGAGGATCAGCGGGTCTGGTTTGAGAGCGATCATGATACGGATGATTACGAGGATGATCACATGATCAACCGCGCTGTTGATATCCCGCTCAAACGTCTGGTTAATCTGATGGAGAAGCGCGGCGCGACACTCAAGGTGCAGGACGCCTATCGCGCGATATCCGGAGATCGTATGATTCATCTGGAGAACTCGCTGCATCGTGAGGGGCGGGCGGTCGATCTTACAAGTGACCAGCTGAGTCTCGGAGATCTGGCCAAGCTCTGCTGGCAGGCTGGTTTTGATTTTGTGCTGTATGAGGTGCCGAAAAGAGGCGGACAGCATCTGCACTGTTCTGTTAAGCGTTTAAAGAAGGATAAGGATAAATAATGAAAATTAGCGGC
This sequence comes from Kiritimatiellia bacterium, assembly GCA_018399555.1. Classification (GTDB taxonomy): domain Bacteria; phylum Verrucomicrobiota; class Kiritimatiellia; order RFP12; family UBA1067; genus M55B167. The sequence continues at coordinate 8,378 of JAGYOL010000065.1, forward strand.
AAAATGATACTGAGTTTTTTGTCTCTGGGTTGGGTGCTCGGGGTTTATGCACTGACGCCCTCTGATACGATGTGCGAATTGCTGGCCAAACCGGCCCTAGTGCCGGTAAGCGATCCGACTCCTGAATTTTCCTGGAGTTTTGCGACACCTGAAAAAAACGGCAGGCAGAGCGCATATCAGATTCAGGTTGTTTCCAGCACCGAACTGTTCAAGATCGATCAGCCGGATATGTGGGATTCGGGCCGGGTGGAATCGGAGCAGTCGCTTTATGTTTCATATGCGGGTGAACCGCTGCAGCCGGGTCAGTGCTGTTATTGGCGGGTTAGGGTCTGGGATGATCGCGGACGCAGGGGTGAGTGGTCACAGGTGCTGGCTTTTCAGATGGCGGAAGAGCTCAGCGGCGATACCGCGTTGTGTTATCCGCTCAGTCAGGAGCATGTCAAACCGGTGGCGGTTACGACCAATCTGGCCGGACATGTGATGATTGATTTCGGCAAAGCCGCTTTCGGCTGGGTTGAACTGATTCCACCAGCTGAATTCAGCAGGGGTGAGTTTGTGCTGCATCTGGGTGAGCGTGCCCGTGACGGGCATGTCTACCGCAATCCGGGAGGCACTATCCGTTACGCCAAAACCACCGGCACCCTGACCCGCCGGGGGGTTTACCGTGTGCCGTTGAAAGCTGACAAGCGCAACACCAGCGGTGCCGCGGTGCTGCTGCCGAAGGAGATGGGGGTTGTGATGCCTTTCCGCTACGTTGAAATTGAGCAAGCACCCTTTCCCGTAACGCTCGATTCCATCCGTCAGATTGCGATTTATTATCCCTTTGACGCTGAAAACTCATCTTTTATCAGCAGTGATCCGGTGCTGGATAAAATTTACGATTTCTGTAAATACAGCATCATGGCCACCACCTTTGCCGGGGTTTATGTGGATGGCGACCGTGAAAGGATACCATATGAGGCGGATGCTTATATCAACCAGCTTTGTCACTACGGAGTTGACCGCGAATTCACACTGGCGCGTTACAGCCATGAATATTTGATGGAGCATCCCACTTGGCCGACAGAGTGGAAACAGCATTCGATTATGATGGCCTGGGCCGACTGGTACTATACCGGTAATACGGAGTCGCTGGAGCGTACCTACGAAGAGCTGAAGAGTAAAAAGCTGCTGATTCACGCGGCACGTAAAGAGGACGGTTTGCTGGTGACCGGCGGTCCTAAGGCACCACGCGAAACCGGGTTGCGCGATATTGTGGACTGGCCTGCCGGTGAACGTGACGGTTTTGATTTCAAACCGGTCAATACGGTGATCAATGCATTTTACTACCTGAACCTGACCCAGATGGCTGATATTGCGCAGGCAATCGGCAAAGAGGATGACCACGCAAAATTTACGCAACTGGCCGAGAGTGTGCGCACCCGTTTCAATCAGCTTTTTTATGATTCTCAGCGCGGACGTTATGTGGATGGCGAGGGTTCGTCGCACACCTCGCTGCACGCCAATATGCTGCCGTTGGCCTTCGGTATTGTTAAAGAGAGCGAGCGAGATCGCGTGGCGGAATTTGTGCAGTCGCGCAGGATGGCCTGCTCGGTTTACGGTGCTCAATATCTACTGGAGGCACTCTTCAAATCCGGATTGGATGAGTATGCGATTCATTTGATGACCAGAGATGAAATCCGCAGTTGGGTCAATATGCTTGACGCCGGATCTACCATCACACTGGAAGCCTGGGATATCATGCTCAAACCGAATCTTGACTGGAACCATGCCTGGGGTGCGGCACCCGCAAACATCATACCGCGCTTTGTTCTCGGAGTGCAGCCGATCGAACCAGGATTCAAACGGATATCGATTGCGCCGCAGATCGGAAGTCTTGAACATGTTCAGGGACGTGTGCCGACCGTGCGCGGTTTTGTGGATGTGGAGGTCAGACAGCAGAGCGGGGCACGTTACGAATTGAACTTCAGTATTCCGGCCAATACATCTGCCCGGGTCGCGATTCCGGTGGCTGAGGATGCGGAGGTGTATCTGAACGGCAGCAGATACAGGATGGATTCAGATGCCGATGGTCAGCTGGTTTTTGATGAGCTACCAGCTGGCAGGCACAGCATCTGCTGGGAAACGGAGTTGGCGCAGTGCGGTTGCAAAGAGAGAAAGTGGGGGATAAGGAGTGTCGTCAGCAGCTTGTTTGGCTGGCTGCCCTTTCTATGACAGCCTTGCTGGTGGCTGGAGTGCACCTGATCGGCGGGCAACTCTGCCTTTTCCGTAAATATACAGGGTTGCCCTGTATGGTCTGCGGCTCATCACGGGCCGTGGAATTGCTGTTGCGTGGCTGTGCGCAGGATGCATTCCGATTGCAGCCGCTGGCGACGGTTGTGATTGTTGCGGCAGTGTTGCTTCTGCCGATTCACTGGTTTTCTGTTTTTATTCTGCGTTGTCAGCTGATAGTTTGCCTTAAGCGTTTTGAAAAGAGGTTGTTGCTAACCATTGCGGTGCTACTTTTCCTGCTTAACTGGGGATATCTGATTGTAAATTCAGTAGTTTAACGTGCATAAAAATGCTCCATAATGGTTGGATAAATCAGCCCCGTTGTGATATAAGGGGGGTTTAATCACTGATGGAATCAGAGGACGCTGAGCAGGTATTCCGGCTGAAAGGCGAGTTATGAATTTTATTACCAAGATTTTCGGCACAAAGTATGAACGTGATATGAAACGGATCAGGCCGCTGGTGCAACGCATCAATGAGCTGGAAGAGAGTTATCAGAATCTTTCCGACGAACAGATCAGGGCTAAAACCGATGAATTCCGGCAACGTCTGCAGGAAGGGGAAACGCTGGACGACATTCTTTGCGAGGCTTTCGCTGTCGTCAAGAATGCCTGTCGGCGTCTATGCGGTGCTACGCGTGAGGTATGCGGACATAATCTGGTCTGGGACATGGTTCCCTTTGATGTGCAGCTGGTCGGCGGCATAGCTCTGCATCAGGGAAAGATAGCCGAGATGCAGACTGGCGAGGGCAAGACGCTTTCGGCCACGCTACCGCTCTATCTCAACGCTCTTACCGGCAAAAATGTGCAGCTTGTGACGGTAAATGACTATCTGGCTCGGCGTGATGCGCAGTGGATGGGGCACCTCTATGAGTTTCTCGGTTTGCGGGTCGGATGTATTCAGAACAGCATGAGTCCGATTGAGCGCCGTGAGCAGTATTCATGTGACATCACCTATGGCACCAACAGTGAATTCGGGTTCGACTATCTGCGCGATAACGGTATGGCCACCGAACCGGATCAAGTGGTTCAGAATGGACATTTTTACGCTATTATCGACGAAGTGGACTCGATTCTGATTGATGAAGCGCGTACTCCGCTGATCATATCAGGTCCGGCGGCCCATTCTTCAACAGCTCAATACACCGATTTAAAACCGAATGTTGCACGATTGGTCCGTGATCAGCAGGAAATCTGCAATCGATATATTGGGGAGGCCCGCCAGGCACTGGACGAGGGCGATGAAGAAAAAGCGATGTTCAAGCTTTATCAGGTTTATCATGGAATGCCGAAACACAAGCAGTTCCTGCACATGCTGGAAGAGCCTGCGATCCGCAAGCTGCACGAGCAGGTTGAAAACATGATGCTTACCGAGATGCGCAAAGAGATGGCGCGCGCTCTGACCGAAGAGCTGCTCTTTACAATAGATGAACGTTCGCGTGAAGTGGCTCTCACCGATCGCGGCAGCGAGGTGCTTTCACCGACGGATCCTGAGATGTTTGTGATGCCGGATCTTGTTTCAGCTCTCTCTGAACTCGACGGTGACAAAAGTTTGAGCGACGAAGAGCGTACGCGCAGGCGGCAGGAGTTGCAATCCGATTTTATGGTGCGCAGCGAGCGCCTGCATAATGTTGATCAGCTGTTACGTGCCTACTGCATGTATGAAAAAGATGTCGACTATGTGGTGCAGGACAACCATGTATATATTGTGGATGAGTTCACCGGACGTGTACTGCCCGGCAGACGCTGGAGTGACGGCTTGCACCAGGCGGTTGAAGCCAAAGAGGGGGTTGAAATCGAACGCGAAACCCAAACCCTCGCCACTATTACGATCCAGAACTATTTCCGTCTATATGAAAAACTGGCCGGTATGACCGGTACTGCTGAAACCGAAGCATCCGAGTTTCATGATATCTATAAACTGGATGTGATGGCGATTCCAACCAACCGTCCGGTACGGCGGGTGGACGGCAATGACCGCATCTATAAAACGCAGCGCGAGAAATACCGCGCGATTGTCAGTGAGGTTGTCGAGTGTCATAAAAACGGGCAGCCGGTGCTGCTGGGAACAGTGACGGTTGACACCTCTGAAGTGCTCAGCCGTATGTTGCGGATGGCCAAAATTCCGCACAATGTTCTGAATGCCAAAAACCATGCACGTGAGGCTGAGATTGTTTCGCAGGCCGGACAACCGGGTGCGGTGACAATCGCCACTAACATGGCTGGACGCGGAACCGACATCAAATTAGGCAAAGGGGTCGTCTGGGTTCCGGAATCGACGATCAAGTCGCAGATCATGCTTGATGAAAGATATGACAACGGTCCCAAGACGCTGCGTGAACTTCTGGTGGAAAAACCCTGCGGTCTGCATGTGATAGGTTCCGAGCGCCATGAATCACGCCGTATTGACCGTCAGTTGCGCGGTCGTTGCGCCCGACAGGGCGATCCCGGATCATCACAGTTTTACATTTCTCTCGAAGACACCCTTATGCGTCTGTTCGGATCGGACAAAATTTCGGGAATCATGACCCGGCTGGGTATGCAGGAGGGCGAAGCCCTGGAGCACAAATGGCTCAACCGGTCGGTTGAAACCGCTCAGAAACGGGTGGAGCAGCAGAATTTTGCAATCCGTAAGCGTACTCTTGAATATGATGATGTCATGAACCGCCAGCGCTCGGTGGTTTACGAACTGCGGGGAGAGATACTTAAATCGGATCGATCGCATGAGCACATTCTGGATGTTTTCAACGATCTTATTCTGACGCAATGTGAGGGTTATCTTTTCTCAGTCAAAGATTCCCGGCCCGAGGATCTGGTTGAGTGGACCTGCGATCTGTTTCCCATCGCCCTGACCATCGATGATGTTGAAGGATTCAAGGGTAATCCGGAGCAGGCTGCTGAACTTATTTTTGAACGTGTGCGTGAAGCTTATGAGCTGAAGTGTGCAATGGAGGATCAGCGTGTGCTGCCTTTGATGGAGCGTTCGG
>JAGYOL010000066.1 GCA_018399555.1 Kiritimatiellia bacterium
GCTTCAATTGATGCGGTGATGACTCATCACGAAGATCCAAATTTCAGTTTGCGTGATCTGATTAGTAAAATCAGTTACTACACTCCCTGTATCGATCGTTACAGAGATCGCTATGGCAAAGACGACCCTGAGATTAAGCGGCAGTTCGGTCTCTGGTATCGTTTCTTTTATGTGTTTGTTGAAAACGGAAAGTGGCGCAAGATTCTGAGGCACCCCTGCCTCTTCTGCGGAATGTATTTTTTGAAGATTGTCATGGGATTGTGCTACCTGACGGAACGTAAGTAAATAGGAGAATGATTTTCAGGAGAGCTGACAGAATTGGCGCCATTAGAATCAGCCGAGTCAAGGATGCGATTCAGACACGGGGAACCCGAAGATAACATGAAAGTGAATTGGATATTAAACGGCCAGGGCATTGATAGTTTCTCGACGAGCGGAGCGCCAATGCGGTTCCAGTCAATTTCCAGCCGCTGGCAGAAAATGAATCCGCAGATCAAGCAGTGTCTGCTGACTACCATTGGCGGAAAGTCAGTAACGCGGCGTGCCGGCTGTGTTTTGAGTGAATTTGTGTTTCCGGCGTCATTTATTTTAAAAAAAGAGCCGTTTAAAGCGTATCGGATGTTGTCATATCTTATAACCGCCTGGTCAGCATTATGGCTGTGGCGTAAGGTACCGCAATCGGATTGTTGTATCACGGTCAGTGATTATTTTTGCGACATTGTGCCCGCGATGGTGTTAAAACGCAATAAGCGTACTGATAAGTGGATCGCCTGGATTCATCATAAAGAGCTTCAGCCGTCGCAAAGACCGGGCAACCGGATGATCAATACTATCACCTGGTGGATACAGGAGTGGAGTTTTCGTAAAATCGCACGCTATGCGGATTGCGCAATGGTTCTTGATTCATCTGCCGGTGATGAAGTTGCATTCAGGCTTGGCGAACTCGGAATGCCGGCAGATCGCATCAAGCGTATGCGAAATGGAATTGATTTGGCTGCGATTAGAGATGTGCCCGAATCGGAGAAGGTTGTTGATGCTGTGATGATCGGCGTTAGACCGAATAAAGGTCTGCATGATATTGTGCCTGTCTGGACAGAGGTGCAACGGCGGTGCCCCGGAACTACTCTGCGTTTGATGGGTGGAATAACCGGTGTCGGCGCATTGAAAAAAAGTATTAATGCTGCTGGCTTGTCAGATTTAATAGAGTTTGTTGGAGAACCAAACAGTTTTTTGCCTTTGAATGTGTTTGTTAAGCTCATTAAAGAGTGCCGTATCATGTTTGCGCCGAGTCACGAAGAGGGTTGGGGAATAGCGCATTGTGAGGCGATGGCCTGTGGATTGCCGGTTGTCGCTTATGATCTTCCGGTGTATAATAGAGTTTATGGGGAGTCAATCGTGAAAGCACCGTGTTTTGAAGTCGCGTCTATGGCTGCCAAGTTATGTGAGCTGCTTGAGAATGCTCAAAAATTTGAGCATTTTGTGGTTTTGGGAGGGGAAACCTGTCAGAAATATGATTGGGATATGATCGCCGCCAATGAGTTGAAATTGCTGGCGAATTTGTGTATGAACGACTTTAAAGGTTATCAATGAATGGATGCGATACAATTTAATTCAACTGCTTATCCGCAGTCGCGTTGTGAGCAGGATGATTCTCGAATCAAAAGAATTCTGCCTTTGATGGGAGTTCCAGAGAGAATTCTTGATATCGGCTGTCTTGATGGCACTATCGGAGAGCTTTTTCTGGCGCGGGGCAGCGAGGTTTACGGTTTGGATGCATCGCGACCTGCTATCGAAAAAGCGATCGCGCGCGGTGTTAAGGCTAAACTCGGGAATGTGGAAGAGGATTTTCCCTTTGAAAACGGTTTTTTTGATGCGGTTTTCGCAGGCGAAATCATTGAGCATGTTTTTGATGTCGACAAAATGCTTTCAGAGATGCACCGGGTGCTCAAGCCGGATGGTTTCGTGATTGTGACAACTCCCAATCTGGCAGCACTGGGACGCCGTTTGATGTTGCTGTTCAACCGTAATCCGCATATCGAAATATCCTTCAAGGGAAACGCCGCAGGACACATCCGCTATTTTGTTAAGGCGGAGCTGTTCCGCATTATGCGCGTTCACGGCTTCCGCGTTGATGCCTTCTGCTCGGACGTGGTCAACTTCAACAGCTCCGGTTCCCTGAAAAGTGCCGCTCTGGCGCGTCTTTTCCCGGCCCTTGGAAAATCTCTGATAGTTAAAGTTTCGCCTGCGGCGCCAAATTAAAATGCCGCCGTAGTCTGGAAAACTGTTGTTTCAGGTTGGAGTGGTGCGCATCTGCGAACCGTGTAATCCAGATTGAAGCTTTCGTAATTGAGGATTTCGGATGCAGTCCGAGTACGTCCGGGATGACGCACTTCGGCTGCAAAGCACCTGCCGTTTGGTTTTTTGTCATCGACTTTTCCGCTGAAATATTCGATCATATCGCATTTATAAATTTTTAACCGGCAGGCTTGGCCTGTCAATGATTTTGGAGTGTTGTTTTCCGGATGCATCTTGAGACAAAAGAGTTTGAGCATATTTCAGGCGGTGTGACAGCGGCCCGTGGCTTTAAAGCCTGTGGTATCGAGGCTGGCATTAAATATGCGGCAAGAAGAGATATGGCTCTGATAGCGGGCGATAAACCCTGCACGGTGGCCGCCATGTTCACCACCAACAGGGTGCAGGCCGCACCGGTGCGTGTTTCCCGTGAACGGGAACGTGGCGGAGTTGCGCAGGCAGTAATCGTCAACAGCGGCAACGCCAATGCCTGCACCGGTGATGAGGGTGTCGCCAATGCCTATGCAATGACACGTCTGACAGCACAGGCACTCGAGATTGATGAGTCGCTGGTGCTGGTCTGTTCGACTGGTGTGATCGGTGTTCAGCTGCCGATGGAACGCATCACCGCGGGAGTTGTGAAAGCGGCTGCGGCGTTGAGTGTGGATGGTGCTGATGATGCCGCTCGGGCAATTATGACCACCGACACGGTGGATAAGCAGTGTGCGGTTGCCTGCTGTATTGACGGGAAAAGAGTTGTGATCGGCGGTATGGTCAAGGGTTCGGGAATGATTGAACCTGAGATGGCCACCATGCTGGCGTTCATCACGACCGATGTGGCAATCGGGTCGGCTGCACTCAAGCTTGCGCTTCGTGCTGCGGTTGTGTCCAGTTTCAACCGCGTGGTGGTGGATGGTGACCGCAGCACGAATGACACTGTGATTGCGTTGGCATCCGGAGTTGCCGGCAATGACCAGCTTGATCCGACTCATCCTGAGTGGAGTGTTTTCACCGCTGTGCTGGGAGAGGTCTGTCTGGAGCTGGCAAAGAAGATGGTAATGGACGGCGAAGGTGCTACCAGATTTGTGGCTGTACGGGTCTTGGGGGCGCGAAGTGAAGCTGACGCGCAGTTGGCGGCGCGGGCTGTTGCCCGGTCACCACTGGTTAAAACCGCGTTTTACGGGGCCGATCCCAACTGGGGCCGGGTGATTGCAGCGGTCGGCTATTCGGGAGCGGATGTGGATGAGGCGAAAGCTCAGATTGCTATTGGCGAGACGATAGTTTACAATATGGGGCTGGTTGCGGATCAGCAGCGTCTGGACGAAGCTGCGGTAACCATGAGAAAGCGTGTGTTTGATCTTATGGTGAATCTCAATCTGGGGGATCACAGTGATACGGTTTTCACCTGTGATCTGTCACATGAGTACATCACGATAAACGCTGAGTATACAACATAGATCAGGGTGGTGCGAACTGCCTGGCAGTGTTTTTTTGGAAGACGGAAGCTACAGTTGATTATGGAAGAGGCGATAAGAAAATCCAAGGTGCTGATAGAGGCACTGCCCTATATCCAGGCGTTTAAAGGTACGGTTGTGCTGGTGAAAGTGGGTGGCAGTGTAATGGAGTCGCCTGAGAACCTTGAAAGCCTTCTGGTTGACATTGTTTTTATGAATGCGGTCGGCATGAAGGTTGTTATGGTGCATGGCGGCGGCAAGGCTATTTCGCGGGCGCTGTTGCGTAGCGGGATTGAAGCGGAGTTTGTGAATGGATTGCGTGTGACCGACAGCCGCAGCATCAAGGTGGTCGAAGAGGTGATTAAAAACGAGGTTAATGCCGATGTTATCCGGATTCTGACCCGGCATGGAGCCAAGGCTCAGGCTGTCCATGGTGATGAAATTTTCACTGTTGAGCGCAAAAGCGCGATCTGTTCTGAGTCGGGCAGGGAACTTGATTGGGGTTTTGTAGGCTTTCCCGTGAAAGTGGCCAGCGACGTGGTGTGCCGTAAAATAGATGACGGTATTATTCCTGTGGTCACCCCGCTGGGTAGAGATCATGAAGGCGCATTGCACAATGTCAATGCTGATACCGCCGCAGCGGCATTGGCACAAGAAATGAGGGTAAATAAACTGGCTTTTATCTCCGATGTGCCCGGTGTGCTGATGGATGTGAACGACCATGCGACCCTGTTGCATTCACTGCATGTCAGCTCGGTGCGGAGAATGAGGGAAGACGGAGTGATAGCCGGGGGAATGCTGCCGAAACTTGAGAGCTGTGTGGAAGCGATAAAGGCCGGTGTCGGCAAAGTGCACCTTGTCGACGGCCGTATGCCGCATTCCCTTTTGTTGGAAATTTTCACTAAACAAGGTGTAGGAACGGAGATCATAGCAGATGAGTAAAAGTAAGGATATCGCAGAATTATTCAACCAGTATGTCATGAATACATACGCGCCGACCGCTACATTGACCAGCGGTCATGACTGTAAGGTGCGCGACCCGGATGGCATGACCTATCTTGATTTTACAGCGGGCATAGCGGTTCTGAATGTCGGTCATTGCCATCCCAAAGTTGTGGAGGCAATTCAGGGCCAGGCAGCGACTCTCTGTCACTGTTCGAATCTATTCTACAATGCCAATCAGGCTCTGCTGGCCCAGAAACTCTCGAAACTTTCCTTGAATGGCAAGTGCTTCTTTGCCAATTCCGGTGCCGAAGCCAATGAGGCGATGATCAAGCTGGCACGCCTGTGGGGCAGTGGGACAGGCAAGTTTGAAATTATCACAATGCGCAACTCTTTCCATGGCAGAACGCTGGCCACAGCGGCTGCCACCGGACAGGCAAAGATTCAGGAGGGGTTTGACCCTCTGCCTGTTGGTTTTACACATGCGGAGTTCAACAACCTTGAATCGGTAAAGGCGGCCGTCAATGAACGAACCGTTGCGATCATGGTTGAAGCGGTGCAGGGTGAGGGCGGCATCACACCCGCTGAGCCGGATTTCATGGTCGGAATCCGTAAACTCTGCGATGCGAAGGGGTTGCTGATGCTCTGCGACGAGGTTCAGTGCGGTATGGGACGTACCGGAAAGTGGTTCGGCTGGCAGCACTTTCCAATTAAACCCGATGCCTTCACCCTGGCCAAGGCTCTGGGCGGCGGCTACCCGATCGGCGCTCTGGTTGCCACTAATGATTTGTCGGACACCTTCACCCCCGGCAAACACGCATCCACTTTCGGCGGCAATCCATTGGCCTGTGCCGCAGCTTTGGCTGTAATCGAAGCGATCGAGGAAGAGGCTATGATCAGAAGTGCCGAAGAGAGTGGCAGACTATTTATGGATGGACTCAACGCCTTTGTCGACAAGTATGATCAGGTGCTGACGGTGCGCGGTCTGGGATTGATGATCGGTATGGTCGTCGAAGGGTCTGCCCGCGAGGTCGTGGATGCCTGCCGTGAAATGGGACTGCTCTGCTGTGCCGCCGGTGAGCATGTTGTCCGCTTTGTGCCGCCGCTGAATGTGAAAGAGAGTGATCTTGAAGAGGCGATGGAGATGATCGGCGATGCGCTGGATCAGCTCTTTGGTGATGAGTAAACGAACGTCCGTACGCTTGAAAGAGGAACTTGTTATGCAACTCTCGGACTTAAAAGGGAAAACCGTCGGCGCCTGTGTTTCTGGTGGGCTCGACAGTCGTACCATATCCAAAGTAATGGTCGAGGCCGGTGTCAAGGTGATTGCCTTTTCGGCTGACCTGGGCCAGCCCGATGAAATCGATATCAATGATATTAAAAGTCGAATGGAACCCTGCGGCGTGGATACGTGCATCATCGATTTGAAAGAACCGATGGCGGAGGCCTGCTTTGAAGTGATTAAATCGCAGGCGATGTACGATGGAGGCTACTGGAATTCAACCGGTATAGCACGCGCTGTCACAACTTGCGGTCTGATCGAAGAGATGAAGAAACATGGCTGCACCGTGCTGGTTCACGGTGCCACCGGACGAGGTAATGATCAGATGCGCTTTGAGCGCTATACCAATGTGCTGGCCCCCGAGATGCAGGTTTACGCTCCCTGGCGTGATGCGGAGCTCTTGCAACGCTTCCCCGGAAGAACCGAAATGGTCGCTTATCTGGGCCAATTCGGCATTGAGGCTTTTGCAGGTACTAAAAAGAAATACTCCACCGATTCAAATCTTGCGGGGCTCTCACATGAAGCCGAAGATCTGGAGAGTCTGGAGACCCCGATGCTGATTGTCGAGCCGACTATGGGTGTCTGGCCGAGCGCTGCGCCGGATGAGGTGGAGAAGTTTTCCGTGACATTTGAGAAGGCATGCGCCGTCAGGATTAACGGTACAGAGGTCACCCCGCTCGAAGCAATGGTGCTGGCCAACAGAATCGGCGGGCGTAACGGTATCGGTATGAAGCATGCGCTGGAAAATCGCATTATCGGCACCAAAAGCCGCGGAGTTTATGAGGCTCCGGGTATGGAACTGCTGGCGGCTTCGCTGCGTTATATCTATCAGAATACAATGGATCGACGTGCAGCCGCACTCTTTGCTTCGCTCTCCAGAGTCATCGCCGATCAGATCTACGATGGTCGCTGGTTTGATCCAGCCACACAGGCTGCGCGTGCCGCCATAGATACACTGGCTGAACATGCATCCGGCACCGTTGAGGTCGCGCTTTACAAAGGTAACATCTTTTATAACTCTCTGACCGGTTGCAAAGCTTCAATCTATAACGAGGCCGATTCTTCCATGGAGGCCAGCGACGGACTCAATCCGGTGAGCTCGCAGGGATTCGCTGAGATTCAAAGTGTAGAAGCTCGTATGCTGGCCATTGCCGGACAGATTCAGAGAGATGAAGAGTGAAGAGTGCAATTATGGCAGACTTGAAAACAAAGTATCTCGGACTGGCACTTGAAAATCCACTGGTGGCTGCGAGTTCGCCGATTACCAGCTCGCCGGGAAAGGTCGAGAAATTGGCCGAAGCCGGGGTGGCGGCTGTCGTGGTTAAATCTATCTTTGAGGAGCAGATTGTCGCTGATGTCAGCGGTATGTATGCTTCGCTGAAAGGTGACAGCAGTGCCGTCGCGTTAGAGTATCTGCAGGCTGATCTGCCCGGACGACTTGGGCCGGAAAAATATTTGAATAATATCAGCGAGATGAAGAAAAGTGCGGGCATTCCGATAATCGCCAGCGTCAACTGTCTTTCATCCGCGAAATGGATTGACTATGCCCGTAAGATTGAGGATGCCGGTGCTGACGCCCTTGAACTCAACCTTTACCAGATGCCTGTTGATCCGTTGATTACCTCCAATCAGATTGAGCAGTCGCAGGCTGCCATGGTAAAAGATGTAACCGATGCGGTCAAACTGCCGGTTACGGTCAAGCTGAGTCGGCAATATACTGCTTTGATCCGTTTTGTGCGCGAACTGGAGAGTGCCGGGGCACGGGGAGTTGTACTTTTTAACCGCTTTCTGCATGTTGACATCAACCTTGACGCAGAGTCGGTTTTTTACGCACCGAATTACTCCACATCCGGAATTCTGCCAGACCAACTGCGCTGGGCCGCCCTTACCCGGGGCTTTGTCGATTGCGATATCGCTATCAGCGGCGGTATCCACAGCGGGGTCGATATGGCCAAAGCTCTGATGGCCGGAGCCGATGTGGGGTATGTATGTTCCGCTTTTATGATAAATAAAGATTTTGACGCGGGCAGAATAATTCTTGGAGAGCTGACCGCATGGATGAACATCAAAGGTTACGGCTCCCTGCGCGAGTTTCAAGGCAAATTGAAGGAAACCGACCTGCGCGATGGCCAGGGATTCGAAAGAGCCCAGTATGTCAAGGCCGCCACGGAATTGGAGTAGCGGTAAAATCGTAAGACTATTTATCAACGCAGCAGTGTGTTTTTACCATCACTGATCATGTTCGATGCACACACACATATGCATGACCCGCGCTTCGACGCAGTGCGTGAACAAGTCATGCGGCGGGCGGTTGCCGATCAGATTACCGGTCTCTGTTGCTGTGGCACTGCGCCGTCCGACTGGGCTGCGGTGCGTAATGTCTGTGAACGGTATAATTCACTCAATCTGGTTATCTCTGCTGGCTACGGTGTGCATCCCTGGTATGTTGAAAATCTCCCTGATGACTGGATTTGCACACTTGAGGAAGCACTGGAAAACAATCCAGTGGCCGTGATCGGCGAAATCGGACTCGACGGTATCCGTAAAAGTGTTCCGCGGGAACGTCAGGCCGCTTTGCTGCGCCGCCAGTTGGAGTTGGCGGCTGCGCATCACCGTCCGGTGATATTGCATGGTGCACGGGCTTGGGGTGAGCTGGTTGCCGTTATGCAGGGTTATGCCGATAAGATACCTGCTGTAATTGCACACGGATTTTCCGGTTCAGCCGAAATCATGCGGACGTTGATCGACATGGGTTTTTACCTTAGCTTTGCCGGGTCGGTTTGCAATGTTAAAGCGGCTAAAGTACGAGCGGCGGCGGCCTTGGTGCCCCTGGGGCAGCTGCTGGTTGAAACCGACTCACCGGATATCTTCCCTGCTGGCGGGACACCTGCCGCTGTGGACGAACGTAACCGCCCGGTCAATCAGCCGTCCAATCTTAAATTTGTCTGCAACACAGTCGCCGAACTGCGTCAGGTTTCCGCTGACGTTATTGCTGATGTCACCGCTTCAAACGCCCGCACCGCCCTTTTCGGCACCTGACCGCTTTTCGGCGTTGACCTGAAAGGGCCAGCATGCTATTATTCACAACCTTTTTGATTTAAGAACCAGGAGAGTTAAAGATGAAGATGACATGGCAACCGTCGAATTTGAAGCGCGCCCGTAAAATCGGGTTTCGCGCACGTATGGCTACCAGGGGTGGTCGTGCCATTATAAATGCACGCCGACGCAAGGGGCGTATGCGTCTTACCCAGGTGTAAAAAGGGCTATCTGCGCACAGCAGGGGCAGAGGGCATTCTTATCAGCGCTGAGATGGCCAGATTATTCGGAATGCATCGGCTTGAGTCATCCGCTTACCGGGAGGTCTTTAACAGCCGACGACCCTATCACGGACGGACAATGACAATGTGGGTAAGAATTTCCGCGGACGCCGGCCGAAGGGTCGGCGTTGTTGTTTCAAAGCGCAACTTCCGCCGGGCGGTTGACCGTAACAGGGTTAAAAGGCTCATGCGTGAAGCTTTCCGTCTGCAACGTGTCAACCTGACTGAAGATGCGGATGTGATCTTGAGCGCAAAGCGCGCCATGGCGGGGCTGCACCGTCAGGAGGTTGAGCAGGATTTCGAACGGCTGTGTCGCCGGGCCGGTATCTGGCGCGCTTAAATTCAGGAGCAGAGCAGTGGCGGCGTTTCTCAGTAGAGCGGTCAGATGGGTGCTCACACTGTTGATCAGATTTTACCAGATTGTGATTTCACCGCATATAGGCAGCTGCTGCCGTTTTGAACCCTCCTGCTCACAGTACTTTATCGAGGCGCTTCGCGAGCATGGTGTGCTCAGGGGCTCTCTGTTGGGGATTAAACGTATTCTGCGCTGCCATCCTTTCGGTGCATCGGGATATGACCCGGTTCCGCGTCGTAGAAAACGTTGAGTTTATATTGTCGGGGGTTGGATGTTAACAGCTAACAGGATTTGAATTTTATATGAATACTCAGGAAAAAATTCTGGCGGCGGTGCTTGGACTGGCCCTGCTGCTCTATATGGTTTACAATACCAGGCAGAATGCCATGCGGGTCGAACAGGCGCGGGTTGAGCAGCGTGAAGCTTCAACACTCACCAATGCTGTCGCACAGGTTGACCGGAAAACAGAGCAGAGACTGCCTGAGATCGCAGAGGCGGCGGCTGAAAAGACTGAATTGCCGCCACCTGATGTTCCGGAAAAGGTGGTTGAGATCGAAAATGAAGATTTGCGGTTGACGCTCTCATCACACGGGGCTGTTATTCAAAGCGTCTTGCTCAAGGATTACAACTCCTATCCCGGTGAAAGCTCGCCGGATAATCCACCGGTGGTACTGGATTTCAACCGTGCACCAGGTTTGCAGATTCAAGGGGTCGCAGGGCTTGCCCCCAACGCCGCCTATCAGATCGAGCGTAGTCAAAACGGTGACAGTGTCGTGTTCAGAGCTTTGGCTGCGAATGGTCTGGTGGTCGAGAGACATCTGGAACTACAGGACAACTATCAGATCCGGCTGATTGATACCTTCCGCAACAAGGGTATTCGGGTGATGCAGCTGAACACCAACGCGCTGAGTGTCGGTTCAATGTATCGCGGCAGCTCCAAAAACGACATTCTTTCGGTGGATGCCATGCCGGTAGATGAAAAAGCTGATGTGTTGCACTGGGATAAAGAGAAACAGACACGCGGTTTTATAGGCGGCAGCGGCGGCTTCGGCTGCGGCGGCGGTAAATCAGCTCTGGGTCTGCCCGAACGTATGAGTATACCGATGCGGGGTGTGCAGAAGTGGGTGGCCGTTAAATCAAGATTTTTTGTGACCGCCTTTATCTCTGATGCTGAAACCAGCGGGTATCGCGTCGATTTGCACCGTGACACATCGAAAGAGAAGTTTGTGTTGGAGTCACTCTCCGCCGATATTCTTTTTCCGGCGATGCTGCTTGATGCCGACGAGAGCCTGAGTCGGGAATACACCCTGTATGTCGGACCCAAGAAGCTTGATCTGCTGCGTGCGATGGGCAACAATATGGATGCTGTGATGCAGTTCGGAAAATTCCGCTGGTTCTGCGAGTTGCTGGTGCCGACACTAAACTTTTTTTACAGGATCATACCGAATTACGGGATTGCTGTTATTCTGCTCACTGTTCTGGTGCGGATCATCTTCTGGCCTCTGACCCATAAGAGCACCAAAAGCATGCGCAAGATGCAGGAAATTCAACCCGAAATCAAGGCTCTGCAGGCGAAATACAAGGATAATCCGCAGAAGCTCCAGCAGGAGACCTGGGCCATCTACAAAAAGAACAAGGTCAACCCCATGTCAAGTTGTCTGCCGATGCTGATTCAGATACCGGTGTTTATCGCGCTTTTCACTGTGCTGCGCAGCGCGGTTGAACTGCGGTATGCTTCGTTTCTCTGGATTGCCGATCTGAGTGAACCGGAAAATCTTTTTGCAGGCAGCATTCCGCTGGTCGGCTCACTAAATATTCTGCCGATTCTGATGTCCGGCACAATGGCCCTGCAGAGTTATCTGACACCGTCAGCAGGTGATCCCCAGCAGCAGAAGATGATGATGATAATGATGCCGGTGATGATGCTGTTCATGTTTTACAGCTTTCCGTCGGCCCTTTCGTTATACTGGACCGTCAGTCAGGTGCTTTCGATCGTGCAGATGCTGATGATGCGTCGGCATCACGGTGATTCGACACCTGGCAAAGATAAGATCGATGACGCTGTGGTTGTGACTACCAGACAACAGCGCCGTCAGAGCGCACGCGGCTGAATCATATACCCGGATTTGTAGCCTGTCGTTAAAAAATATGGATTCGCTTGGTATTAAGCGTGATATTTATTATGATGGTGCCGTGACCTGAGAAAGTTTCGCATTATGAAGTTGTATTTTTTCATTATTACAGTTAACCTGATCACAGTGGCGTTTTGCGGTGCCGACCAGAGCAATCGTAAACAGGAACTGAACGATGCCATGGCGCAACGTGCTCAGCTTATGGTTGAAAAACATCAGTCGCGGGAGCGCATGGATAAGGCTTGGTCGGATAAAAACTTAACCTCCCCGGCGATTGAGAAACTGCGCGGACGTCTGCGCGAGCTGCAGTTCGAGATGATCAGGGTGCGCGAAGAGTTGAAAAAAGAGATTGCCCGACTGCCCGAGATGCAGCAGCTGGAAGCCCGGGTTGAACAGATGGATGCCGCTGAGAAAAAGTTGCGTGAAAAAATCGAGCAACTGAAGAAATAAAAGCACGGAGAAAGCTGATTATGGAGGCCCGAGTGAAAAACAATAAAAAGTCCGAGGGCAGCAGTCGTCCGCGTATTTTGATTGTCACTCCGGAAATCACCTATCTGCCCGATGGCATGGGTAACATGGCTCACCGCCTGAATGCCAAAGCGGGTGGCTTGGCCGATGTTTCCGCCTCGCTGGTGGCATCTCTCTTCGACCTGGGGGCCGATGTGCATGTCGCTCTGCCGCATTACCGGCGTATGTTCCATGTTGAGGTCGGTCAGCTGATCAGTGATGAACTGCGCGTATATAAAAACCGACTGCCCGGTTCGCGGCTCCATCTGGCCGAAGACCGGTGTTTCTACTATCGCGACACCATTTACAGCTCGGGCAGCGAAAATCCCAAACTGGCACTGGCCTTTTCACGCGAGGTTGTTAACAACATTATTCCCACTGTGCAGCCCGATCTGATTCATTGCAATGACTGGATGACGGGATTGATACCCGCGGCGGCGCGGCGTATGGGGATTGCCTGCCTCTTTACCGTTCATAATATCCATACGCACGATCTGACACTGGCGCAGATTGAAGACAGCGGCATCGATGCGGCGGAGTTCTGGGGCAACCTCTATTATAAACGGATTCCGTTCAACTATGAAGAGTCTCGTCACAGTAATATGGTCGACATGCAGGCCAGCGGGGTTTTCGCATCGCACTATATAAATACTGTCAGTCCTACATTCCTCAAAGAGATTGTCAACGGCTGGCACGATTTCGTGCCCGACAGCCTGAGAGCGGAAATACGCAATAAATATAACGCCGGTTGCGCGGCAGGCATTCTGAATGCACCCGATATCAGAGATGACCCGCGGATTGATTCCTTGATTGATGTCAATTACGGACCGGAGGATCATGCTGAGGCCAAAAAACAGAATAAGATCGCTTTTCAGAACAAGGTGGGGCTGAATGTCAATCCTGATGCTCCAATCTTTTTCTGGCCTTCGCGACTTGATCCGGTGCAGAAGGGCCCGCAGCTTCTGGCCGATATCCTGTATAAGTTTCTGGCGCGTCACTGGCAGAGCGGAGCGCAGGTCGTGATTGTCGCCAACGGTACCTTCAAACAGCCCTTCTATGAGATTCTCAATTTTCATGATCTCTATGGCAGGCTGGCGGTCTGTGACTTTAATCAGGCTCTCTCAAAACAGGGCTTCGCCGCTTCCGATTTTACACTGGTTCCCTCCCGTTTCGAGCCTTGCGGTCTGCCGCAGATGGTCGGACAGATATACGGTTCTCTTCCGATTGTGCACGATACCGGCGGATTGCATGATACCGTTGAACATCTTGAGAGCGGCCTGGTCAGCAGCGGTAACGGATTTGTTTTCAAAGTTTACGACAGTTTC
>JAGYOL010000067.1 GCA_018399555.1 Kiritimatiellia bacterium
GGGCATTGAACAGGGCCTGTGTCTGAAAAAATTCAGCGCCGGACCTTCAATTGCGTAAAAGCAGATTATCAGTTCAGGCTGTTGTTCGACAATCCACTCAAGTGAAACATTATCATACTCTTTCTGCAGATTTGTTGCGAGATTATCCGCGCCTGCCAGAGCAGCCATCTCTGAAATGAATGTGTTGGTCCCGCAGGTTACCGGGGTGAGATGATCAAGCAGAATCAGAGTGCGGGGCTTATTGTCGCCGCACTGCCGGGTGAGCTGGGTCAAACCGAACTCTATCTCGTCCGCCAGAAGACCGGCTTGCTGCGCATGGCCGGTGAGTCTGCCGATTTTCCGGGCTGCCGCCGGAATATCGGCAATGCGGGCACATTCAATATGTTCAATTCTGATGCCGATCTTTTCGAACATCTCGGCCTGTGCGGAGTTGAGCAGAAAACTTTCCAGCAGATGTGACGGACGCAGCGCGATGACCTGTTCAAGATTCGGCCTTGCGTAACGCCCGACGATCGGTACACTGCCGGTTACATGCAAAGGGAAATCACAGGCATCGGTGCGCCCGACCAGAGAGTCGGCTGCACCGACGGCACAGACCATTTCGGTCAGTGCCGGAGCGGTGGAGACGATGCGCACAACTCCAGACGCATGTGTGTCCGCTGCTGCTGGCGGACGGCACCCTGCACCTGTCAGCAGCAGGCAGAACACTGTGACTTTCAGAGCAGTTTTCATGGTTTCTCGGGCAGTGGATCAAGAGGTTTTAGAATGTGTACGAGGCGGCCAGCTTCCAGGTGCGGGCATCCGAGGGATAATAATAGTAGTTGTGTGTGTTGTCCCACTGAGTATAGAAATAGCCGCCGTAGTTGGCGTACTCCTTGTCGAAAACATTGTCCACCCCAGCGAAGAGGCGCAGACCTTCCACCCGGAGCGGCGTGTAGCTCACACCCAGATCAAGCGTGGTATACGGTTTGAGCAGACGTGGCGCGTTGTTATCGAAATCACCTTCCAGCCGTTGCGAATCAACATGACTGATAGTCGCCAGCAGCGTTATTTCATCGGTCAGATTCAGTTCACCGTTAAGTTGAATGGTTTGGCGGGGCACCATCGGAATGCGATTATCCTCATAGCGCCCTTCGGAGAAACGTGCCTGAACATAGCTGTAAATCAATCCGAGCGATCCGATTTGATCGTCATACATGGTCATAGATGCCTCGACACCGTCACGTTCGGTATCGTCCGGGGCGTTGACATTTCTGTACGTCCGGGTGTCGTAATATATTTCGTCTTCGGTTTCCATGTGAAAAACGGTCAGTGAGGCGGTCAGGTGATCAAGCAGTTCGATTGATCCACCTGCTTCCAGGTTGCTGCCGGTTTCGGTCTCAAGAGTTGTGTCGGGGATGCCGGAGTAGGTGTCGATGACCTCATCAACAAAGGGGGCGTGATAATAGCGCACCGCCCGGACGAAAAGCTTGGTTTTGTCAAGCGGGCGATAGAGCAGTGCTCCCTCGTAACTGTATTCCTCGGCGGTTGTCGTGGTGGTCGCGGCAGCACCTTTGATCCGGTTGCGGAAGCTTTCACCGCGTACTCCGGCCAGCAGCGAGAATTTTTCTGTTATAAAGAATTCATCGGTCACATAGCCGGCCAGTGCGGTGCGGTCATATTGCCAGTAACGGTCAATGGCCGGTGATAAACCGGAGATGGCAGCGAAGTGATTGTAGCCCTCGCAGCGATCCAGGCGGCTGTCAACCCCGAGTGTAAGCTGGTTTTCAAAACCCAGCACTTCCCACGGAGTTGCATATTTGAGGGCCAAGGCATAGCTTTCGATATCGTACTCGGTTAATCCTCCGGTGGAACGCCAGTCGGTTTCGGAATCGCGCCCGCTGATCGAGAGAGTCAGATCGAGCGTGCCTTCATTGCCGATTGCACTCCGTCCGTGCAGGCGGGCTCCGAGCTGTTCAACGGTTGAGTTGTCGCCGGGAGTTGACGAGAGTTTCGGGTTTTTCTGAAATTGCGCGTAAGAGAGAGAACCCGGCAAACCGAACCAGCTTTTATGGTAGAAAGAGGAGAGTGACAACTCTCTGCCCTTTTCCCAGCGTCGGGTCACGGCGGCGTTGAGATTCCAGCTTTCATGCTCGCCGTTGCGCCGATAGCCGTCGGTTGTGCTCCATTCGGCTCCCGCGTTACCGCTGGTCTGCTCATCTATCGCTGCAAAGTGGTGTACGCCGGCAGCGAAAGAGTTGTGCGAACCGCCGGCTGCTTTGAGTGTGGTTTTGGTCTCGCCTGGGTTCAGTGTGACTATATTGACAACACCCGCCTCGGCGTAATCTCCGTACAACACACTTTGACTGCCGTGTAAAACCTCGATGCGGTCAATATTGTCGAGCGGTACGCGCAACAGGTTGGGAGCCGACATGTCGGGGTTGTTGAGCCGTTCGCCATCAACCATCACCAGCACCCGGCCATGTGAGCTTGCTCCGAAGCCGCGCATGGATATCTGAGACTGCGCCGGATTGCTGTTGAGAGAGCGGATAAAAATGCCCGCATCCTTGCGCAGAACATCAACAATATCGCGGCGGTTGCGCTTGGCGATCTCATCGCCTTGGATCACCGTGACACCCGCGGCGATCTGGTCGGCACTTTTGAAAGAACGGCTGGCTTCGACAATAACCGGCGGTATGTTGGTGCAGAGCATTGAACTTGGCGACGGTTTGCGAACGTTGGTTTCAGCGGCCTGTAATGTCAATTGAAACATGGCGGCTGCGTATATCAGCCTGATGGACGGATGGATGTGCATGTTTATCCTTTCGCGGGATCAAGTTGCTTAAGCCGGACGCGAAAGAATATGACGGATATAAGCCGGCAGCCCTTGCGCGAAGGCGGTTTACGGGTGATTTCCAGTCCGTCTTCTGACTTACAGCTTAATACCGCTCCGCCTTCTTGTCCCCGATCGTGAACAATGGCTTCAAGGAGTGGTCTGCAACTGATTACAGCGGCGCGACCGTATTCGAATCTCACGAATTTCCGATAACTGGAACCGCCTTTGAAGATATTAAAAAGCGGGAGGAAAGGCAAGGAGAAAACCAGTTTTTTGTCAAAAGCCAACATACTTCCTTGCTCATACCCTAATATTATTTATATAATACCACGTTTTAAGGAGTCAAAATGTTCAGGAATATCTCAACAACCGCAATGTTATTTTTCGTATTGGCGCTTTTATCACTGGGCCACGCGGCAGCACCGCCTGTTATAACAGTCCGGAAAAGTGGAGCAAACAAAGCCTCGGTCTCCCTCTCGGAACTCAGAAGCGGAGGAGTGTACGGACGACTTTTCGCACAAACGCTGCAGAATGACCTTAAACTCTCCGGCTGGTTTGAAGTGTTGCCGCCCGGACGTGCCGGTTCAGTCACAATCAAAGGGATTGCGGCGGATAGCGGCGGAGGAATGCAGAGCAATCTGCGTGTAAGCTGGCCGGGCAAGGCTTTCAACTGGAATAAAGCGTCATCCGGTCGGCAGGAGGTGCGCAATCAGGCCCACAAACTGGCCGATGAGATGGTGCGGCTGATCGCCGGTGAAAAAGGCATTGCCTCAACAAAAATTGTCTTTGTGAACCGTCGCGGACGCAACAATGCCGATGTTTACATGTGTGATGCGGACGGCGGCAGCATGATGCAGTTGACCCGTGACAATATCGCCGCAGTAGGACCGCGCTGGGCACCCAACGGAAAAGATATATTTTACACCAGTTTTGTGAAGGGTTATCCCGCCATCTACCGTCTCGTTAATTATGGACGCAACCGGCGTATGCTGGCACCATTCAAGGGCCTGAATACCGGTGCAGCGGTTTCACCGGACGGTAGCCGCATCGCGTTGATCCTCTCATATCAGGGAAACCCTGAACTCTATGTCCTGGAAGTCGCCTCGGGTAGAATAAGCCGCATGACCAAGACACTGCACGGAGTGGAGGCCAGTCCCTGCTGGTCGCCGGACGGACGAAGTATCGTCTATGTAAGCGATGTCTCCCGTAAACCCAATCTGTATGTTGTTAATGTCGCGACACGCCAGTCACGACGCCTGACCTACCGCGGTACGGAAAATGTGAACCCCGACTGGAATGCAAAGGGCGGCATTGTGTATGCAAGCAAGAGCGGCGGCGGCTGGCAGATCGCAGTGCTTGATCCGGCCAGAGGCGAAAGCTCTCTGAGTTATATCACAAAAGAGGGCGGCTATGAGCATCCCTCATGGGCTGCGGACGGCAGACATATTGTCTGCAGCCGCTACTCGACACTCTATATTCTGGACACTTTAGGTGACCCTCCGGTGAGGTTGATCAAGATCGCTGGAAACTGGATGTCGCCTGATTGGTCTGAACGTTAAAAATACCCGAAACAAAAATAGGAGTACACAATGCAAAAAATGCGAGTTGCGTTTATCGTTAATATGGCCCTGGTAGCTTCTCTGGTATGTATGGACACCGGTTGCCGCACCAAGGCGGGGGGCTGGCGCTGGCCCTGGCAGAAAGACCGCTCAATGGAATTGGGCGCACCGGGCGAAGATTTTATCGATCCGGAGTTGCTGACTGGCAGCGACATCCCGGGAGTCTATGATGAGGGCGGCGCTCTGGTCAGCGGTGCTCGCTTTGAAGACACCCTGCAGCAGGTTCAGGGAGTTACCTTCTCCCCGATCTACTTCGCTTTCGATAGCTATGTGCTGCCTCCGCACGAGATCGCCAAGGTCGATGCCGTCGGACAGCATCTGATCGCTACTCCCGGCCATGTGCTGGTGATAGAAGGTCATTGCGACGAACGTGGCAGCAATGAGTATAACCTCTCATTGGGTGAAAACCGCGCATTGGCGGTTCGCTCCTACCTGGTCAACATGGGTATCCAAGCCGATCGGATTCAGACCCGCAGTTTCGGCGAAGAAAAACCTGCTGTAATGGGCACAGGCGAGAGCGTCTGGAGTCTCAACCGCCGGGGTGAGTTCGCTCTCTTCCAGAAGTGACTCGTAACAGCCAACCAATCTTAATGAATATTTCTGCCGCGTGCGGTCATCCTCACGCGGAACGTTTCAATAGAGCTCAGAGGTCGTTGCATTGAGTGCTAACTATCCGTATGTGATCGCATTCTTCGGTGGATCGGTCGGGGCAAGTGAATGGCTTATGCTGTTCATTGTTGTCCTTATTGTCGTGGGCCCTCGTAAGCTGCCCGAACTGGCCAGGAAATTCGGGCGGACCATGGAGATGTTCCGCCGCGCAGCCGATGAATTCAAAGATCAGATCATGAATATGGATAGAGAGTTCAATGACAGCGTCAGCCATGCAACAGGCGACTCGAAGGACGACAGCAACGAGGATTACCAGGGCCTGGATGAGGCTTACGGCGACGATGGTTACGCCTATGATGAAGGTGCCTATGACGACGCGGATTATCCGGGCAATGAGGATGTCGCCGCCGATTACGCGAGCGAAACGCAGGATGAAACAGCGGATTCTGAACAGCCGCAACCGGACGAATCCTCAGCGGAGCAACCGGATCTGAAAGATTTGCCGGATGATTCCCCCGATGAGCCCCGGCATGTTGATGGCGGCTCCAAGGAGGATGTGCAATGAAGTTGAGTCGGTTTAATTTTCACAAAACCGATAATTCACAGGAAGATGAATATAATGATCCTCCGCGCCCGTTTATCGAACATCTGATCGAATTGCGCACCTGCCTAGTGCGGTGTATGCTGGCTTGGGTTGTCTGCCTGCTGATCACCGGCGTCTGCGCCCCGTTTATCAAAACATGGCTGATGGAGCCGGCTGCGCAAAGTGCCCACATGGTTCAGGGACTATCCTGGACAATCGGGGTCGATATTCTGTTGAAAATCATGTTGTGGGGTGGCACAGCTCTGAGTTTGCCTGCGCTGATCTTCTTTCTGATGAAATTTATTTTTCCCGGCCTTAAACGCAGTGAGCGCTCCGCCATAGTTTTCTGCCTGGGTGGTTCGACGATCCTGTTTCTGCTGGGTGTCTGGATGGCTTATGCCAAGACGTTGGAGGTGGCTTTCAGAGTTTTCCAGGCGATCAACCGCTGGATGGGAATCCCGGTGGAGGTTATCAGGATTGAAGATCATATCGCGATCGTCCTTAAAACCATTATCGCCTTCGGTTTAGCTTTTCAGGTGCCTCTGGTGATTCTGCTACTTGGATGGATTGGATTGATTTCAGCCGCCAGTCTGCGCAGTAAACGACGCATCGCAATTGTGGTTATTTTTGCAATGGCAATGCTGCTGACACCCCCTGATCCGATTTCTCAGATCATAATGGCTTTGCCGATGTGTGTGCTTTACGAGCTTTGCATCTGGATCATCACCCTGCGCGAAATGGCTAAAGGTAAAAATAAGATTGCGGATGATAACCCGGAAGGAGATGACAGTGAAAAGAACAGCTGAAATCAAACGTAAAACGCGCGAAACCGATATCGGTGTTACTGTAAATCTGGATGGCACAGGAGTGTGCGATGTAAAAACAGGTGTGGGTTTTCTGGATCATATGCTGGAATTGCTCGCCAGACACTCGCTAATTGATCTGTCAATCCACGCCGAAGGCGATCTGGGCGTTGATTATCACCACACTGTCGAGGATGTCGGACTGGTGCTGGGATCCGCTCTGAACAAGGCCCTCGGCGATCGTCGGGGCATCCGCCGCTACGGTTTCTTCCTGCTGCCGATGGATGAAGCCCTTGCGGAAGTGGCAGTTGATCTGGGGGGAAGACCCTATTTGGTTATGCAGACTCCGATGAAACACATGATGATCCGCGACTTCGAAGTCAAGCTGATTGAAGAGTTTTTCCGTGCACTTTCGGTTGAGGGACGTATGAACATCCACCTGCGTCAGATCAGCGGCGATGAGACCCACCATCTCTGTGAAGCCTTTTTTAAAGGCTTCGCCCGTGCTCTGCGCTCCGCAGTGGAATCTGATGCGCGTGAGAGCGGTGTGCCCTCCAGCAAAGGGATTTTGATTTGATAAACCGCACCTGACGCAACTTGCACAGGTTTTGTCCCTAAGCAGATTGGTCGTTTTTAAAACATTCTGCCCATAAAGGAATTTACACATGATTATTCTGCCTGCAATAGATTTAAAAGACGGACACTGTGTGCGCCTGCGCCAGGGACGCGCCGATGATGCCACAATCTACTCCGATGATCCGCTCGGACAAGCGCGCCAATGGGTCGCCGAGGGGGCGCGAGAATTGCATGTTGTTGATCTGGATGGAGCTTTTAACGGGAAACCGGTACATACCGCTGTAATTAAAAATATTATTCAAGAGTTGAAAATTCCGGTTGAAGTCGGAGGAGGTCTGCGTGCGGATGAGCATATCGAAGAACTGGCCGCAGCCGGGGTGAAGCGTGCCGTTATCGGCACACGTGCGCTTGAAGATGGTGCGGTGCTTCGTAATCTGGTTGCCCATTTCGGTGATATCATAACTGTCGGTATCGATGCACGCGACGGTCTTGTGCAGGTGCGCGGCTGGATCGAAACCAGTACAACCCGCGCCGTTGATCTGGCCCGCCGCGTCGAAGATGCCGGTGTTAAAACCATCATCTATACCGATACCGCCACCGACGGTATGCTCGAAGGTCCCAACCTCAAGGCGGTGGACGAGATGTGCCGGACAGTCGCCTGCCGGGTGATCGCCTCGGGTGGAGTGAGTGCCCCCGAACATGTTGCCGCACTCAAAGCACTGAATCACGCCAACCTTTACGGTGCTATTGTCGGCAAGGCGCTCTATGACGGACGAACCACACTCAGTGCTATGTGCTCGGCTGCAGATCTCTGAGCGGTCGTTCGTCTGAGAATGGAACCACTGAGATAATCTTTGTGCGCACCACCATTGCAATCACAATAATAACCCGGCAAACGGATGCAGTGGAGTGCATCTCTCCTGACCGTATATTTCAGGCACCAGTACACACAACCCCAAATATCAAAACAGGGAAAATACCATGTTTACGAAAAACGAAATCCAGATATCGCATCTGCCCAATGGCTTGACGATTATCACAGCTGAAAACCGTGATGCCGAGAGCGTTTCGGGAGGTATCTGGATCAAAGCCGGCGGCAGATATGAAGCGGCTTCAGAATCAGGCTACAGCCATTTTTTGGAACACATGCTTTTTAAAGGCACTCCGACAAGATCCCCGGTCGATATTTCCAGCCAGATAGAGGGACGCGGCGGATATCTGAATGCCTATACCCAGGAGGAAAGCACCTGCTACTACTTCCGCTTGCCATCCGAATTTGTTACAGAAGGTATTGATGTGCTTGCCGATATGTACCGCAATTCGCTGCTCAGCGAGCGCGAGCTCTCACGTGAACGCGAGGTGGTGCTGGAAGAGATCAAAATGTATCAGGATCTGCCGCATCACCTGGTGCAGGAGAAACTACAGGAAGCGATGTTTCGCGATCATGCCATCGGACGACCCTTGGCCGGCAACGCAACGACCTTGGCGGAACTGGACCATGAACGCCTCAGGATATTCAAAGAAAGCTGCTATCAGCCCGGTTGCACCGTGATGGCTCTTGCCGGTCGCGTCGATCATGTCGAATGTGTGACGCAGGCGGCGCGTTATTTGGGTGATCTGCCTCCGGGTACCGGACGTATCCTCGTTCCGGTTGAAATTACCCATGAGCAGCAGTCTTTGACAGTGAGTGTCCGTGACGTCGGGCAAGTACACGCGGTTGCAGGATTCCGCCTCTTCGGACGTCATGATGAACGACGTTATGCTTTGCGGGTTCTGAATGGTCTGCTGGGTGAGAATATGAGCTCGCGCCTCTTTCAAAGCGTCCGTGAACAGCATGGTCTGTGCTACTCCATTCAGAGCGGTTATCAGCTCTTTGCGGATTGCGGGGTTTTTTCAATCAGCGGCGGTTTCGACGAGAGTCGCGCTCACGCCGCGCTCGAGTTGACCGCCAGTGAGTTGCGCTCTCTGCTTGACAAAGGTGTTACTGCCGATGAACTCGACCGGACAAAACAGTATCTGCAGGGGACCTTCCGGCTTGGATTGGAAAGTACCGGTAGCAGAATGACGTACCTCGGTGACTCCTATGTCAATTACGGTGAGATCCGGGAACCACGCGAGGTGCTCGAAGGCATATGTGCTGTGGGCGTCGAGGATGTCCATCGATTGGCGGCGGAAATTTTACGTGAGGATAATATGACATTGGCTGTCGTGGCATCCGAAAAACTGTGTGATGATCAGCAGCGCTGGCTCAATGCACTGCGTTTTTGACAGAAAGGCACCATCTTAAGACTTTCGTCAAAAATGTTTGCTCAGACTGTGTCCGGAAGATTATCGATGAAAGAGTCGACAATCGCCGACATGACCGGTGTGTTTCTACGTGCCTGTTCGATCACCTCTTCATGTGAGAGCTTCGGCCCGCTGATTCCCGCTGCCATGTTCGTTACACAGCTCAGAGCGGCCAGCCTGATTCCCGCAGCTGCCGCAACTGTCGCTTCCGGTACAGTTGACATGCCGACAATATCCGCGCCCATGCCGGCATAAGCTCGGATCTCCGCCGGAGTCTCGTAAACCGGACCGCTGGTGAATGCATAAATGCCCTCGGTTACAGTGGCACCGCACATCGTCGCCGCTCTGCGCAGTAATGCGCTGAGTTTGTTGTCATAAACATTCGATTGATCAGGAAAACGGGCTCCCCAGCCGTCAACGACCTCACCGATCAAAGGGTTGATGCCACAGGTGTTGATGTGATCACCTATGATCACAAGCTGCCCCGGAGTGAGCGCGGGATTGATCCCCCCGGAGGCATTGGTTATCAGCAGGGTGGTGACTCCCATGCGACGCATTATCTCAACCGGCAGGATAACCGGTTCCCAACCGGCTCCCTCGTACCAGTGACGACGGCCCATGAAGGCGCAAATCAACCGGTTATGGCGCTCAAACAGCAACATTTCACCAGCGTGTCCGCGTACCTTGACGGCTCCCAGACCGGCAATCTCAGCATAGGGGAGACGTACAATCTCTCGATCAGTTTCCAGTACGTCGCTCCAACCTGAACCGAGGATGAAACCGCACTCCGGTACACGTTCCAATACGGTTCCGGGCAGGGATTGCATGGCCAGCTTGAAAATTTCAGTATCAATCATGATGTTGTCCTGCCCGTGTTGCGCAGTGCGCAATGTGTCTGACGTCCGTCGCAAATTGTCATGAGCGCACGGGCCTTTAGCCGCCATCCGCCGAATGGCGTGTTGCGCGAAAGTGATTTGAATTCATCCGGGTTCACGATCCACTCGGTCTGCGGATCTATCAGCACCAGGTCAGCCCTGCGACCAGCCGCCAGTGATGGTGCGGGTTGATTGAGCAACCGTGCTGGAGCTGTGCTCCAGCACTCCACCCAGCGGGAGATATCCATCCGCTCTTGCTCCACCATGATTTGCCAGGAAACACCGACTGCGGTTTCAAGGCCGATAACACCGAAAGCGGCACTTAAAAACCCATGCGTTTTTGTCTCGATGGTGTGCGGAGCATGATCAGTCGCCAGCACTGTGATGGTGCCATCCAGTAAGCCGTCACGGATGGCTCGCACATCCTTACGGCTGCCCAGCGG
Organism: Kiritimatiellia bacterium; assembly: GCA_018399555.1. Taxonomy (GTDB): domain Bacteria; phylum Verrucomicrobiota; class Kiritimatiellia; order RFP12; family UBA1067; genus M55B167. Next base: position 10,610 of record JAGYOL010000067.1, read on the forward strand.
CGGATTCATGCGAAAATTACCGTTATCGGTAGTGATATCCTCTGCCGCTATGGCGATGTGATGAGGAGAAGCCTCGCAGGTTACCGGCAACCCCTCGCGGCGCGCCCGGCGGATGAGCTGAACCGATTCGCCGCAGGATATATGCTGTATGTGCAGGCGGCATCCGGTTTCACGACAAAGTGCGATGTCGCGACGCACCGCTTCAATCTCGGCCTCAGGGGGAAATATCGGCAGATTATAACGGTGGGCCACAGGACAATCACGGATAATGCCCCTGTTTGCCAGAGATGGCATGACCGCATGTTCCATTATCAGCGAATTCAGAGCTTTGGCTTGCTGCATAGCCGCGCGCATCAGATCATCATCTGCGAGCATGGCACCGTCGTCGGTCAGAGCTACAGCACCGGCGTTGATCAGCCCCGTCAGGTTGGCCAGTTTATGTCCGCCGCGCTGAGCTGAAATACAGGCCGACGGCAGAATGCGTACCGGTAGCAGCTCATCGATCTGCCGTCTGAGCTGTTCGGGTGAATCCATTGCCGGTACGGTGTTCGGCATCGTTACCACATGCGTGAAGCCGCCCGCCGCCGCCGCCATGGCCCCGGAGAGCTGCGTTTCGGCCAGTGAATTGCCGGGATCACGGAAGTGCACATGCATATCCCAGAATCCGGGAGCGGCGATCAAACCGCCGCCCTCTATCTCGCGCAATCCCGCAATCGGCGAGCCATCCGGCTGGATAACTCCCTGACGTATGATAAGTGAAGCTGCCTCATCCCGACCCGCAGCGGGATCGATAACTCTGACATTTTTAATCCATAAATCTCCCATGGCTCCGTATTCTAGCCGGATTGACCATTTCAGGCAAGCACGGGTATTCGGTGCCTGGCATTTACAAGCGCTCGCAGCACTCTGTGAATCGATTTATGTGTTTCTTTTCGTGCGCTCTCTGTTATCATGACGGGCTTTCAGGCGGATAATGCAGTGATGAAAGGAATTGCAATGGCCGAAAGCGTCGGATTTATAAGTTTGGGATGCGCAAAAAATCTGGTTGACTCACAAATTATGGCCGGTTATCTAAAGTCGGGTCAGATTGAACTGGCTGCTGCTCCCGAGCAGGCCGACATAATTCTGATTAACACCTGCGCCTTTATCGACATCGCCCGCGAGGAGGCCGCTGAGGTCATTCTGAGTGCCTGTGCGCATAAAGCCGCCGGAGGATGCTCCCGGGTCATCGTGGCTGGCTGTATGGTGCAACGCTATCGGGAACGCATGACTCAAGCTTTTCCGGATGTGGATGCCTTCCTGGGAATAGATGAACTGGATCAGATCGTCACACTGCTTGATGATCTGCGGCAGGAATGCGCTAAACCTGTGCGTGTAGCAAAGGGAGAACCAGTGAAACTCTTTGACCCGATCTATCCTACCTTGCTCTTCAGCGGCGGGCCGTTTGCCTATCTTAAAATATCCGAGGGCTGTAACCATCGCTGCGCTTACTGCTCAATCCCGAATATTCGCGGTAGTTTCCGCTCCCGTACGACTCAGTCTGTTTATAACGAAGCTGCCGCTATGGTACTTTCCGGCGTGCGTGAACTGAATGTGATTTCACAGGATACACTCAATTATGGGTCCGACAGCGGGGGTGAAAGCCGAATTGAACAGTTGCTCGAACAACTCGACGCACTGGATGGTGATTTCTGGATTCGTCTGCTCTATGGCTATCCATCAAGTGTTTCGGATGCGCTGCTTGATCTTCTAGCCGACTCCCGCCATCTGGTGCGATATCTGGATCTGCCGGTTCAGCACAGCCACCCCGATATTCTCCATGCCATGAATCGCGCACATGCAGTCGAAGCTACCCAAAATTTGACTGAGCGACTGCGCACATGCATCCCCGGATTGGTTCTGCGCACTACCTGCCTGGTAGGCTTTCCCGGTGAGACCGACAGCCACTTTGAGCATCTTCTGCAATATGTGCAACGCTCCCGCTTTGACCATCTGGGAGTGTTCGTCTTTTCACCTGAGGAAGGCACCGCCGCTTTTGATATGGATAATGTGCCCCCTCTTGAAGTGGCCGAACGACGCAGGGATGAGCTGCTGAGAGTGCAGCGGGATATCGTCAGAAAACGGCTCGCTAAATTGCGCGGTGCCCGGGAAAAACTTCTGCTACTGCGCCGGCGTGGAAATATTTGGAAAGGACGTCTGCCCCGCCAGGCACCCGAGGTGGACGGCGAAACAGTGGTGGCAGGGGTGCCGGATTCCGCGCAGCCCGGGGATTTTGTTCCGGTCCAGATTACCGGCTTCAATGGCTATGATCTAAAAGCGCAATATGGAGAATAATCGATGGTGATCAAGACTGTTGATCTTTTGATGGAGAACTCTGATCTGCAGACCCTGCTGACTAGAGCCGTCACCAGCACCGAAAAACTTCAAGAGTTGAATCTGACTCTTGAGAATGATGCAATTGTGCTCAGCGGCAAAATGAAACTGGGCCTGACTCTCCCGTTCAAAACCAGATGGGGAATTCAAGTGTCCGATGATGGCAGCGTTCTCCAGTTGAGTCTCTCTTCGCTCTCGGTCGGTCTGCCGGGAATGCCCGCAGACGCGATGAGCTCACAACTGATGAATATGCTGGCTACCCGGCTTGCCCGTCACGACTCGGTAAGGGTGGAAAGAGATACAATATCAATCACCCTCACGCCGCTGCTGGCGGAATGCGGTATCCATCTGGAGTCAGCCGTGCGTGAATTGTGCGTGACACCGGCTGGCGTGACCCTTAAAGTGAATTGAAACAGCGACTAAACGGTTTTTTATAAAACAGCGGAGACCGTAACAAAATTTAAACGATGAGCCGCAGGTTTTCTTACTGTGAACGTTCAAAATTTTGACTACCTGTCTGCCGAAAGGCAGGCGGCTCCGCTGTTTTAGTCGCTATAATTTTAGTTTCTGTCGTAAAAAACAAGAATT
>JAGYOL010000068.1 GCA_018399555.1 Kiritimatiellia bacterium
ATCCGGCCGTGCTGGCGCGCATCGAACCGGAAGAGCTGGAGCAACTGTTCCGCGGCTATGGCTGGACGCCCTACTTTGTGGAGGGCGACGATCCGGACACCATGCACCAGCGCATGGCGGAAGTCCTGGATAAAGCCGTTCTGGAAATCCGCCAGATTCAACGCTGCGCACGGGATAACGGAGCCCCCGACCGTCCGCGCTGGCCGATGATCGTCCTCCGATCCCCCAAAGGATGGACGGGACCGAAAGAGGTCGATGGACTGCAGATCGAGGGTACCTTCCGGGCGCACCAGATCCCTATCCTGGTGGATGCGGATCATCCCGTGCATCTCAAGCTTCTGGAAGAGTGGATGAAGAGCTACAGACCCGAAGAACTCTTCGAAACGAGCGGGCGACTGATCCCGGAACTGGCCGAGCTCGCGCCCAAGGGCGACCGCCGCATGGGGGCGAATCCACACGCGAACGGCGGTCTAATTTTGCGCGACCTGAACCTGCCCGACTTTCGCGATTCTGCGGTGGATGTCCCGGCACCGGGTGCTGTTCAGGCCGCCGACACGCACGAACTGGGCAAGTTTCTGCGCGATGTCGTCAGACTCAACAGTCAGCAACGCAACTTCCGCATCTTCGGCCCCGACGAAACACTGTCCAACCGATTGAAGGCCGTTTTCGATGTTACCGACAGGCAGTGGGAAGCCCGGGTGAAAGAGAACGATGAATTTCTGGCAACCGACGGCCGCGTGATGGAGATGCTGAGCGAGCATCAGTGTGAAGGCTGGCTCGAAGGCTATCTGCTCACCGGGCGGCATGGCCTCTTCAACTGCTACGAGGCGTTCATACACATCATCGATTCAATGTTCAATCAGCATGCCAAGTGGCTGAAGGTCAGTGCGGGGCTTCCCTGGCGTCGCAAGATCGCCTCGCTGAACTACCTGCTCGCCTCGCACGTCTGGCAGCAGGCCCATAACGGCTTCACACATCAGGACCCCGGTTTCATCGATCATGTGGCCAACAAGAAGGCCTCCGTCGTGCGCGTCTACCTGCCGCCCGATGCCAACTGCCTGCTGTCGGTGTGGGACCATTGCCTCAGGAGCCGACACTACGTCAACGTGGTGATCGCCGGCAAATACCAGGCACCGCAATGGTTGTCCATGGCTGCCGCTGAGGAGCACTGCACCCAGGGGATCGGCATCTGGGAGTGGGCGGGATGTGACCGGGCAACCGAACCGGATATCGTAATGGCCTGTTGCGGTGACGTGCCCACGCTGGAAACACTCGCCGCTGTTTCCATTCTGCGCAAACACATGCCCGAGCTGAAGATCCGCGTGATCAACATTGTGGATATGATGAAGCTGCAACCGGAAAGCGAACACCCGCACGGGTTGAGCGATCAGGAGTTCGATGCCCTGTTCACCAAGGACAAGCCAATCCTCTTCGCGTTTCACGGCTACCCATGGTTGATTCATCGGTTGACCTATCGCCGCAAGAACCACCGGAATCTTCATGTGCGCGGCTACAAGGAAGAGGGCACCATTACCACCTATTTCGACATGACCGTGCTGAACGATCTGGACCGCTTTCACCTGGTGCAGGACGCGATTCATCGGGTTGGTTCACTTGGAAGTCAAGGCGTAGCGCTGCATGCGATGATGACCGACAAGCTGCGCGAACATAAGCGATACATCAACCAGCACGGCGTGGATATGCCGGAGATTCGGAACTGGAAATGGAGCAACTCAAAATGACTACACAACTGCTTATAGATACCGCGAATGCGCTGGTCAACGTTCTAGCTGACGCCGGAATCATCATCGGCATCAAGGTGGATACCGGCGCAAAGGATATGGCCGGTCATCCCGGAGAGAGAATCACCGAAGGTCTGGACGGCTTGCGCGCCCGGCAAGCACTTCTGCACCGAGCAAAATGCAACCGCGCCGCATGTCATGGTGAATACGATGCGCCCATGGAAAGCAGGTGCTTATGACACACTGCTTAACCCTCCAGCACGGTCATTCACAAAAGAAGATCTCCAACCAAGCCAAGCCTCTCAACATCTACTTTATCCGCCATGGCGAAACCGAGTGGTCACTCTCCGGCCAATACACCGGCAGCACAGACATTCCACTGACCGCGCACGGCGAGGACGCGTCGCGAGAGGTGGGGCGGTGGCTCCAGAGCATCCCCTTTGCATACGTGCTGACCAGCCCGCTCCAACGTGCTCGAAAAACGTGTGCACTGTCCGGGTTGGAACCGACGCCGCAAATCATACCTGAGCTGACGGAGTGGAACAACGGCGATTATGAGGGCCGCACCCCCGCAGAGGTTTCCGCGTCGAGCCCGGAGTGGAATCTATTTCGCGACGGCGCTCCCAACGGGGAAACGCCCCCTCAAATATCCGCCCGCGCGGATCACGTGATTGCCTATCTGCGCACGCTCGATGGCAATGTCGCACTTTTCTCCCACGGCCACTTCGGCCGTGTGCTCGCCGCGCGTTGGATTAACTTGACCGTAGCGCAAGCGCAGTGTCTGTTGCTGAGCACCGCATCGGTCAGCGTGCTCTGCGATGAACATGACCGCACCGACCAGCCAGCTATTGCTTTGTGGAACTCAGTCGCTCACAAAGCAATGGAAAGGAAAGGAACATTATGAATCTTATATTATCTTTAGCTCCGGTTCTTGCCATGAGCGGGATCTGGATCGGCGGCGGTACGGTTACGGTTATAATCGTCGTCATTATTGTATTGCTCGTGCTTCGTCGTTAAGCGAAGCGGTTTGAGAAAACGCGTTTGCTGTCACTTTGGTTGCAAACGCATCAAAAGCACCAGGGGTCGTAGGTAAACTTTACACATAGACATTCAGTTTATTCCAGAGATTCAGCGTGTAGCTGATCGCTGTGCCTGTCAGACTCCGCGGCAGATGCTGAGATCTCTGTTTTTCGATATTTCGAATCACTTCCCTTTAGCTGGTGTTTTTTGCTATAATCAGGAGATGCGAATTACAGGCGGTGAATTTTGCGGTCTGCGTTTGTCGGTGCCCGATGGCAACGGAGTCAGACCGACGCAGGATCGGGTGCGTGAGGCGTTATTTTCCATGTTGATGAACAGGATCAGCACTGCGCTATTTGTTGATTTGTATGCCGGTTGCGGTGCTGTCGGCTTGGATGCTTTGAGCAGGGGAGCTGCTGATGTTCTCTGGGTGGAACGAAACCGTCGTCATCTGCGCTGGCTGCAGGAGAACAAGGAGCGTATCGGTCTGTCGTGCGGCAGAGTGATCTGTTCGGATGTTGAGCATTGGTGTGCAACCGGCGGCGATGGCTTGCGGGCGGACATTGTTTTTGCTGATCCACCCTACGAAGATTCCGCCGCAACGGGATTTGTGCAGCTGGGGTGTTTGCTGCGTAATCACAACGTAATTGCGGAAGATGGTGTTTTTGTGGCTGAATCATCGGTGAATGCTTCCGCAGAAAAACTGGATGGATGGGAGCTGATTAAAGAGCGTGTTTATGGACATACAAGGCTGACTTTATATGCTCCAGTCGGCATCGGTAACGAAACTCCTTCGCAGCTGCAACCAATAAAAGGATAGAGAGTTATGAACAATATTGCGGTATATCCGGGAACCTTTGATCCGATCACGCTGGGACATTTCGATCTGATTGAGCGCAGTTCCAGGCTTTTTGATGAGGTCATTGTTGTGGTGGCGGGGGTCTCAGCCAAAAAGGGCGGCATGTTCGGCATTGATGAGCGTATGAGTATGATTACCGAGAGTGTTACGAATGCGGGGCTTACCAATATTCGGGTAGATCGGCTTGACACGTTGCTGGTGGAGTACTGCCGCCGCAATGACGTCAGGGTGGTTGTGCGCGGTTTGCGGGTTTACTCTGATTTCGAATATGAATTTCAGATGGCACTGACCAATCGCAAACTGGCGCCAGAGATAGAAACACTTTTCATGATGCCCAATGAGAACTACAGCTACTTAACTGCCAGCACAATTCGCGAAATAGTGCGTTATGGAGGTGACGGCAGCTCTTTTGTGCCAGCAGAGGTGCAGAAGTATATTGCACGTTTTTTGGAGGTAAGAGCAAATGAAGGAAAACCGCAAAGGGATGTCGGCAACACCGGGGCGTTTGATCGTTGATTTAAACCGACTCGATTCAGAAGGTGAGATTTTTGAAGGTGAAACAGCTTCTGATGTGGTTGATATCGGCGAGAGCGAATTTGCACAACCGTGTGGCGGCATTCAATATAAGTTGAAAATACAGGCACTGGGAAGCGAACTGCTGGTGCGCGGGACTTTGGAGCAGATCTTCATCTGCCGGTGTGCAATTTGTGATACCTCATTTGATCTGAAGGTGAAAGAGCCCGGCTTTGTCGACTCATTTAAAATAACCGAAGAAAATTCATTCCCGGACTTGACCGATGCCATCCGGGAAGCTATCATACTCGACCTTCCTGCGTTCCCTCGCTGCAGCGAAAACTGCCGGGGACTGTGTGAATCATGCGGTGCCGATTTGAACAATTCTGCCTGCGGATGTGGTGCTGTGCGGGAGGATATACGCTGGTCGGCGCTGGATGCGCTTGATGGTGTGGAACAGTGATGCAGGTTCAGAACTGCGATGCGAATCGCATGAGCAGAAACTTAAGGAGTTAAAACATGGCCGTACCAAAGCGGAAAACCTCAAAACATCGTAAAAATATTCGTAAAGGCCAGATCAAGGCGACACTGTCTCAGGTTCAGTCATGCCCGAATTGCGGTGCCAATCAGAAGGCCCATTGCGTCTGTGCATCCTGCGGAACCTACAAGGGGCGTCAGGTCCTGACCGTCGAGGTGTAATCACAGTTGAAAAAGCCGTTTTCCATGCAGGAAAACGGCTTTTTGCTGATAACCGGCTTTTAATGACGGTGTTAACCCTTTGATAATTACAGCTGATTCCGGAGAGTCGCGGTTTGAAAATTGCGCTTGATATTATGGGGGGCGACAACGCTCCGCACGCGATAGTTCATGGAGCGGTGGAAGCGATTAACCGTCTGAAGGAGATATCCCGCATCTATCTGGTCGGTGACGCGGAATCCATCGAGGCGGAACTGCAAAAATACCCGCGGGTTGATCAGAAACGTTTGCAGGTTGTGCCGGCTACGGAGTCGATCAGTATGGATGAATCGCCGGCTACGGCAGTTCGCAAAAAAAAACAGTGTTCGATCAATATCTGCATGGATCTGATTAAAAGCGGTGAAGCCGATGCCATGGTTTCGGCTGGCAATTCCGGGGCCGTTGCCGCCTCGGCGGTTTTCCGTCTGGGAAGGATACCCGGTGTGTTCCGCCCGGCAATCGCCACAGTCCTGCCCACCCGCAACCCCAATCGTCCTTTGCTGCTGCTTGATGCCGGAGCCAATACCGATTGTGATGAATTGTGGCTGACACAGTTTGCAATTATGGGCAGTGAGTATTCCAAGTCGGTGCTTAAAAGAAATACCCCCTCTGTCGGTTTGCTCAGTATCGGTACCGAGGATACCAAAGGCAACGATGTAACTAAGAAAGCCTTTCACCTGCTCAGAAAAAGCGCATTGAATTTCAAAGGAAATATTGAAGGCCACGATCTCTTTTTCGGCAAGGTGGATGTGGCGGTCTGCGATGGCTTTGTCGGTAATGTGGTGCTTAAAACGACTGAAAGCGTGGCACATGCGGTTGGTTACTGGATTAAAAAAGAGTTTTTCCGCCATCCTGTGCGAATGCTGGGAGCATTGTTGCTGAAGGGGGCTCTCGAGACAATCAAACACCGCATGGACCCGGAGATTTACGGCGGTGCTCCGCTTCTGGGTGTGCCGGGAGCTGTGATTATTACGCATGGATCCTCTTCACACCGTGCTATCTATCACGCTATCATAGCAGGTTCAGCTGCTGCAGCAGCCAATTTAAGTGATAAGATTGAGAATAGTATCCAGGAGTACGGCAAAATTCAGCAATGAGAGCTTATGCTTTGTAAATTCTGTAACCATGCCCGAAATTTTTAGTTATACAGTGCACCGGTTGCAGTGACGAAGGAAGCCCTAACGAAGAGTGAACCCCGCCGGATTCCGCGCTACAGACGTGCCTGTAGCTCAAAGGGCATACGCGATTTTGGATTTGACTTTTTGCGAATTTCTGTCAGACTCGGCAACCTGATTATTAAGAGGCAGACTCTGCTTCAGTGATGCTATGATTCTGCAACCTAAAAGGAATGATTGAAGATGAGAGACGATTTATGCATGTTTGCCGGACAGGGTGCCCAGTTCCCCGGTATGGGCAGTGATTTTGCCGCGGATCAGGAGATTGCGGATATGTTCGCGCAGGCGGATGATGTTCTGGGATTCGGTTTGACAGCACTCTGTTTCGAAGGTCCCGCTGAGGAGCTTACCAAATCCAACATCTGCCAACCCGCAATCTTCACCGTCAGCATTGCAGCCTACAAAGCCTTTAAAAAACGCTATCCCGCGGTCGCCTTTAAAATGGCCGCCGGTTTGAGTCTTGGTGAGTACAGTGCGCTGCATGTAGCCGAAGTACTCGATTTCGGCTCGGCCCTGAAAGTGTTGGAGGCCCGCGGACGCTTTATGCAGGAAGCCTGCGATGAACAGAGCAGCGGTATGGTCAGCATAATGGGAGCCACACCGCAACAGCTTGAGCAATTGTGCTCGCAGCATGGCATCAGCATTGCCAACATCAATTCTGACACACAGGTGGTTCTTTCCGGTCTTAAATCAGGAGTTGACGCCGCTGCGCTCTCCGCCGGTGAGATGGGGCTGAAAGCCATCGTCCTGAATGTGGCCGGTGCTTTCCACTCACCGCTGATGTCCTCGGCGCGTGAAAAACTGGCTGAGGTGCTTGCCGATGTCGAGTTCCGTAAACCTCAGATGCCGGTGCTGGCCAATGTTACCGGCACGGTCCACTCAGAAGACCCGCAGCAGATCAAAGCGGCGATGCTCAGCCAGGTTACGGATTCGGTTCGCTGGTATGATTGTATGCTGGCCGCCAAATCCGACGGCATTGACACCTTTGTGGAGTTCGGGCCGGGCAAGGTGCTTTCAGGGTTGCTGCGTAGAATCGACCGCTCACTGAGTTGCGCCAATGTACAGGATGTCAGTTCACTTGATCGCTGTGCTTCACTGGCCGGCTGATATTTTCTAACCACAAAACTCAAGGATTATCATACAATGGGATGTTTTGACGGAAAAGTAGCTGTTGTGACCGGAGCCGCCCGCGGTATCGGCCGTGCTATCGCTGAGGAACTGGCGGGGCGTGGCGCGGACATCGTGCTCTGCGACCTGAAAAAAGAGTGGCTGGATGAAACGGCGGCGGCGGTTCAGGCTCTCGGACGTAGGACGCTGGCACTTGCGGTCGATGTCGGCGATAGTGCTGCTGTCAATGATTGCGTAAAAAAAGTGATGGATGAGTTCGGCCGGATTGATATCATGGTCAATAACGCCGGCATCACGAAGGATACTCTTTTGCTGAGGATGTCGGACGAGGATTGGGACGATGTTCTGAAAGTCAACCTTAAAGGAACTTTCCTGTTCACACGTGCGGTTGCCCGTCCGATGATGAAGCAACGCAGTGGAGCTGTTGTTAATATCGCCTCGATAATCGGTTTGATCGGCAATGCCGGACAGGCCAATTATGCCGCATCCAAAGCCGGAGTGATCGCGTTAACAAAATCCGCCGCTAGGGAGCTTGCCCCGCGCGGTGTACGCGTGAATTCGATTGCCCCCGGATTTATCACATCAAAGATGACCGATGCCCTTTCACAGGAAGTCCGTGATCAGATGCTTGCCAATATTCCGATGGCGCGTTTCGGCGTGCCCGGGGATATTGCGAAAGCTGTCGCATTTCTGGCCTCGGATGAGGCCGCCTATGTGACAGGTCAGTGTCTGAGTGTGAATGGTGGCATGGTTATGTAGTTAAGTTTGGCCGCGGCTTTATGTTGTGGTTTAATCACGAAAAGGAGAAGTTAAATGTCACTGGAAGATAAAGTACAGGAAATCATCGTTGAGCAACTGGGTGTCAATGCTGAGCAGGTAACACCGGAAGCATCTTTTATTGATGATCTGGGCGCTGATTCTCTGGATACAGTCGAGCTGATCATGGCTTTCGAAGAGGAGTTCGGCGCTGAAATTCCTGATGAGGATGCTGAAAAGCTCACCTCTGTGGGCAAGGTGCTCGAATATCTGAAGGAGAAGGGCATCGAGGCTTAACAGCCCGCTCTGCTTCTTTAAACGAAAAAAAGACGGATGCAGCCGCATCCGTCTTTTTTTGTGTCTTGGAAGCAGTCATCACTATCTGCTATACTGCATACGTCGGTTTAGATTATTTATTGAAGTCATTGTGTAAAGGTAGGGTCTTATGCGGAAACATGCGTTAATTATATTATGTCTTGCCACAGTTAATGTTGCAACGCTTTCAGCGTCCGGTCTCGAAAATGTTATTGCGCCGGATGCCGAAGTTGAAAAGCTGGCTGACGGTTTTAAATTTACGGAGGGCGCGACTGTCAATGCCGCTGGTGAGATATTTTTCACAGACCAACCCAACAATGCCATCCACCGCTGGACACACGAACAGGGTGTGCGCCTTTACATGAAACCCGCCGGACGTTCGAACGGTATGTGTTTCACCAGAGACGGCTCGCTGCTGGCCTGCGCCGATGAAAAAATGGAACTGTGGAAGATAGCCCCTGACGGTTCGAAAACTGTTCTGCTCAACAGCTACCGGAACAAACCTTTAAACGGGCCGAATGATGTCTGGTCCCATCCAGAAGGCGGCTGCTATTTCACCGATCCGTTTTACAAACGTCCCTGGTGGGATCATACCGAGCCGCCGCAGAGAACCCAGCAGGTTTACTACCTGCCCTCGAATTCCAGCGAACCGATCCGGGTGACCGATGAGCTGGCCAAGCCTAACGGTATTGTGGGTACAGCTGATGGCAGGTACCTTTTTGTTGCGGATATAGGTGCTGGATTAACCTGGAAATATGTCATCAACAAGGATTTCAGTCTCGGTCGCAAAACGCTCTTCTGTAGCATGGGTTCCGATGGAATGACAATTGATCGCGATGGCCGCCTCTATCTAACCGGTAAAGAGGGCGTCTATGTTTTTGACAGGAAGGGCAAATCACTCGGGGTGATCGAAATCCCCGAAAGCTGGAGTGCCAATGTGTGCATCGGCGGACCGGATAAAAAGACGCTCTTTGTGACTTCACGCAGCGCAGTTTATGCCGTGCGTTTGCAGGTCAGCGGCACCCCGCAGGGCAAGTAGATATCTTTCAAATCGGCTCCGGATAATGTGAAAAATTATGCTCACAAACTGATTGCGCTGCGCTGGAGTTTGCGCGGCCTGCGCTTTTACTGGCGTGGACATATCATCTTTGCACTCTCTGCCGCGTTGTGCTCGGCCATCCTGTGCGCAGCACTTTCAACCGGCGAAAGTCTGAATACCGGGTTGCTGCGTGATATGCAGTCTCGCCTTGGAGAGGTGCGCTCCGGTGTGATCCGTGACCGCGGATTGTTTCCGGTCGATCTGGCTGACCGTCTGCCTTCAAGCGAGGCGGCTCTGATGGTGCGCGGTGCGTTGCTCAGTCCGGGAGGAGTTGTCAGTGCTGAACCCGTCAATATCTTAGGCATCGTCGATGATCCGGTCGCAAACAATCAGGATGTTGGAAACGTTGCCGTCAACCGCCGAGCCGCAGAGATTATCGGCGGGTTTGATTCGCCGGGTTGGTCATACCGTTTCGAAAAACCGGCACACTTTGCCGCTGAACTGCCGCTGGGGAGTGCCGCCGCCGAAAACTCGACACGCCGTTTTGTAGAGCGTGCCCTGCCAGCAGCCGACACTTTGATTACCGCCGATTTCGACCCATCACCCGCTTCAGTGCTGCCGGTCAACATCCGCACTGACTATCAGCAGCTTGCCGCTGCGGCAGATGGCACCGGATATGCCAATCTGCTGCTCTCGGAATTAAACCCCGCCGATCTGCGTGCAGCTCTGCAATCAACATTGAGCGCCGGGGATTGCGGACTTCACTTGAAAACACTCGATGACGGAACAATCGAAATTAAAAGCCGCGAGATATTTATCCCCGCCGCCATCTCCGACACACTGCAGACTAACAGGATTTCATGTGAGTGGGCGTTGTTTCATCTGGTTGACGATTTCCAGAGCACCGATTCCACCAATTCCACCCCGTACGGTTTCACTGCCGGTGTGACGCCGGACGGACGGATAGTGCCACGGAAGATGCGTGACGATCAGATCGTGGTCAACCGCTGGCTGGCCGCTAAGCTGCGCCTGTCTCCCGGCTCTGAACTGACTCTTAAATGGCGCCGTTTTGAGTCCGCCGGTCAACTGGTTCCCGAACAGCGTGTATTTTCAGTACTTAAAATTATCACAATGGAAGAGGCCGGTGCATTGAAAGATCGGATGCCTGCTATGCCCGGTTTGGCAGAGGTGGACAGTTGCGCCGACTGGGATATAGGCATGCCGATGGATGATGAGAAACTGGCCGACAAATCCAATGAGGAGTATTGGCAGAAATTTCGTGAAACTCCCAAGGCGGTAATCACCCACTCCGCCGCGAAACAGTGTTTTGGCACATTCTTCGGGGAATCGATGAGTGTGCGAGTCAGTGCCGATCGGGATGCGCTCAACGCCCTGTTACGTTCGATCGAACCGGAAAGGATCGGCTTTCAGATTCGTCCGTTGCTTGATGAGGGCCTAGCCGCTGCCGGAGGATCAACCGATTTTCGTGCACTGTTCACCGGAATGTCCTGCCTGCTGATGTTTTCGGCACTGCTGTTGTCCGGCTTGACGCTCGCCCTGCTGCTGGATAACAGGCTAACTGAACCGGCACTTTTTGCTGCCCTGGGTATCAGCAGAAAAAAAAGCATGATCTGTCTGCTGGCTGAATGGCTGCCGCCGGCCGCATTCGGCAGTTTGCTGGGTGCCTGGGGCGGTCTGACACTGGCGCGTCTGCTGGTCTGGAGTCTCTCAAAGTTCTGGCATGACGCCTTCGCCGGTGCTTCAATCACATTCAATTTTGCGCCGGGTGTTTTGATCATTTCTATGACTGCGACCCTCTTGATGCTGCTGATAATTCTGATCTTTAAAATCCGGCGTTTTTGCGGGGTGGCACCGCTTGAGCTGCTGCGTTCCCGCGGGTTGCTAAACGCTCATAATAAAGATTCTCACTCCTGGTCGGCAGTTGCGTCGCGTATCGGCGCACCTCTTACCACAGTGGCGGCATTCGCAGTGATATACCGCTTTCGTGATGGCGAGCATGCCAATTCCGCTTTTTTCGGTGCGGGTTTTCTGCTGGTGATATCATTGATGCTGCTGGCACGTAATGCGGCCTCCGCATGGCTGGCGCATTTCAGCAGTGCGCAAAAAGTCGTTTTTTCGCCGGTTGCCGCCGGAGTCATCAATGCCTGTAAATCCGGTCAACGCGGCAACGCATTGGTTATTCTGCTTGCTCTTGGTTTCTTTGTGACTGTGGGTATGCTTTCAATGAAACATGATCCCTCAGCTCACATTGAAAAAGCATCTTCGGGCAGCGGCGGTTTTCAGAGTATTGTCCGCACGACATCGCCCAGAACTCTGAGTGATGGTCTGGAGCTGGCCCGTAGAATTTCCGGGGCAGACAATGTTGTACCGGTCAGAGTGCAGAAGGGCGACGAAGCGGGCTGCATGAATATGACCCTGCCGCAGCTGCCACGGCTCTATGGTCTGCCGATTGAACAGATGGCAGCTTTGCGTGCCTTTGAACCTGATGATCGCGGCGGGTTGTGGAGCGCATTGCGTGATGAACCGGAGGATGATGTTATTCCCGCCCTGGCCGCTGACCAGGCGATGTTGCAATACAGTCTTAAAATGCGGGCCGATCCAGTTGACGGCGATGAGATAAGCTACCCGGCTGCCGATGGGAAGATGCGGCGCATCAGGGTTGTCGGAGTTCTGCCGGTGCGTGTCTCGATTCTGCAGGGGGGTCTGATATTGAATCAGGATCATTTCGTGAAGATGTTTCCTGGTAGCGGTTACCGCATGTGGCTTTGCGATTATGCTCCATATAATTTGAGAGCATCCGACTCTGTGCGGCTGCGTTATCCTGAACCGGGCGTGCATATCGAAAGTGCGGTTGAACGTCTGCGACTGCTGGGCCGAATGGAATCGACCTATCTTGATATGTTTCTGGTGCTGGGAGCTCTTGGCCTGCTGCTGGGGGTCTGCGGCGTGGCTCTGGTTATTGCGCGTAGCATCGATGAGCGCCGCTACGAATTTGCGGTTCTGCAGGCTGTCGGTGTACGACGTCGACGTACGGCTCTCACACTGATCTGTGAGTACGGAACGCTGACTACTGTGGGAGTGTTGTGTGGCGTTGTGCCGGCAATGATCGCAATTCAACCGGCTGCATCATCCTTGAACTCGACTGTTAACTGGAGGCTGGTCGCTACTGTTGTGCTGATCCTTTGTGCTGCCGCCGCAGTCTCGGTGACCGGCGGCGCCTTCCTGGCACTGCGTCGATTCAATCCGGCTCTACTCACGCGTGAGTGATCGGCGGCATCTGCCGTCCGGATGTCACGCAACAGCAGTATCGAGTTTAAACTCCCGAAGAACCGAAGCCGTTGGTGCCTCTGACGCTGGCCCTAAGCTCAACGACCTCTTCCAGTTCAGCCCGTACCACCGGCGCAATCACCATTTGCGCAATGCGCATGCCGGGTTCGATCAGAAACTCATTTTCGCCGTGGTTGATCACAATCACGCAGATTTCACCTCGATAACCCTCATCAATCGTTCCAGGCGTGTTCAGCAGGGTTATCCCGTTTTTAACGGCAAGTCCGGAGCGTGGCCGAATCTGGGCCTCATAACCTGCCGGAAGTTGCATTTTCAGACCGGTTCGCACCATTCCGCGTCCGCCCGGAGCAATGGTAACGCTCTCCGCAGCCGAGATGTCAAGTCCGGCATCTCCCGGATTGGCGTATGAAGGCATAATGGCTTTTTCGTGGCAACGTTGGAATAAAACTTTCATTGTGGCATTCTATCAAAGCGCATCAGTAGAAATAAAGAGAAGAAAACGTTACGTAAATGCTAACCCAGCGTAGCCGGAACCAAGCGGGGTCGTAGTTAAGATA
>JAGYOL010000069.1 GCA_018399555.1 Kiritimatiellia bacterium
CTTTTGCTTCTCGGTAATCTCCTCAAATTGCATGATTTCCCCTGTAGATCGTGCTGCGATGAACACCTATAACCATTGCTATCCATGCGACATTCTGCCCCGCATTGCGCAGCCCCTCAATCATACAACGATCAGAGTATGCCAGTTGTTGACCTTTTCCACTCCTTTTGTTAACTTCCTTCTGTTCCATGTTACTTTTCCTTTCTCCAAATTTTTTGAAGGATTTTTGTTAAAAGGCTATTGTCGCATGGAACATTTTTTTTGTTCAAGAGTTTGTCGCATTTAATATTACAATTTGCCCTGAAAACAGCTTTTTCAAGTAGTGAGTGACAAATTCCGCCGTAAACTCTATACTCTTTAGAGTTTGTGAAGATTACGAATATTGACCGGATTCAGCAGGGAAAATTTTATGATTATTAGATATGCCATTGGAGTGATCTGCCTGATGAGTGCTTTATCCGGGCGGGCACAGTCGGTCCGCCCCGATGAACGCGGGTTGTGGGAGTTGTGGTGCGCCGGCACCAACAGCGGTTTCAATGCAGTGCAGATGCTGGAGCTTTGCCGCGAGTTTAAAAATAAATCTCCCGCTGATCCCCTGACTGTCGTGAGTAGCGGGATCGAGGGGTGGTGCCACCTGAAACAGGGCGACATTACTGCCGCCCGCGACGTTTTTACCGCCATGCTGATTGACCGGAGAGCGTCGGTGCTGCCCTCGGCCGGTGATAAAATGGCGCGCACCTGGCTGACGCGCATGGGGCGCGAACGGGTGACGGATGCTCTTAAAAGGTATTATCTCCAGAATATCGAATTTCCCGCCAAACTCGAGGAGTTGCAAACTTTGAAATTGAAGGCGGAGCCTCCCGCTCAGGATCTGTGGGGTAATGCCTGGAATTATCAGCGGGGCAGTTCAATCAAAGGGATGGAGACGCAGCGTTACACACTGGAGTCTACCGCAATGGGGCCGTTTTCCGATCTTAATGCGGCTCTCGAAATGCCTTACGCTGACAGGATCGATCTGCGTCCTCTCAGAATGGTACCGAATATACAGGACGCGATTGAGTTCAGAAGTAGCACGGGAACCGCAACTGTGCGTAAAGCCGGGGATTTGACCCACAGGATAAGTCTGGCCTATATCGGAAGCTATATTATTGTTGTCACCGATGGCAGTCATTGGTGCGTACTTCCCAAACCGCGGTGACCGGAGAGTGGAATGAAATTCAAAAGCTGCAGAAAAGTGGAGTTCGGACGCTGCGTGCCGATTGCTGAGACGGTGCGTCGGCTGGAGACCGAGATCGGAGCACATTATGACTACCGCCTGTTTGAAACGCAGGTTTCAGAGCGGCTCTACTGGTCGGCTCTCTATATCGATGAGTTGGAGTTCCGTTCAATGGGCAAGGGGATTTCCGCACTTCAGGCGCGGGCCGGTGCGCTGGCCGAATGCGCCGAGTGGGTGGCGTCGCGAGAGCATTGCGAGTTACCCGGCTATACACTGGGTCATCAGGATAACATTGCCGGCGCGGTCGGTATCGAGCGTATGCTTGAACATGTGGCTGTTCCGAGTGATACGATTGACCGGGTCAAACGCAGCGATGTGGCAATGTACTGGGTGGACGGGGTTTCAATCATGGATGGGAGAATGGTCAAGATTCCCATCGAGTTCGTGCGCCGCATCAGCGGCCCGAGCGGCATGGCGGCCGGCAACCGCATCGAAGAGGCTGTTGTGCACGCACTTAACGAGATTTTCGAGCGCCGCGCACACATAACGGCTTTGAAGCAGAAGTTGGTGCTGCCGACGATCGATATCGAGAGTGTGCGTCATCCGGTTATCTGCGAGCAGATCGAGTTTGTGCGTGGCAAGGGGATAGAAATCACGATCAAGGATTTGAGCTTCGGCGGCGTTCTGCCCTGCATCGGTGCCTATTTCTTCGATCCCAATATTCCCGTCGAATATCAGTTCCACCACTTTTTCAAGGTCGGCGCGGGATTCAACCTGGAGGATGCGCTGCTGCGTGTGTTCACGGAGTATGCCCAGGGACGCATGGCCGATGAGTTTATCGACGGCAGCAAGGCCGATCAGGAACGTGTACTGAAGTATGATCTGCGCGCTTTGAAGTGCATCCCTGATGACGGCGACAACTATTTGTCCGCTTTTATGTTCGGTTTTGTCCCGCAGGTCACCGCTGATTTTCTGCGGTTAGGTCCGCTGGTGCCGTTTGATCCAGGTGAAACTTTTGATGACTGCCTGCAGGATATCGAGCGGGCCAAAGAGATATTCAGTTTGCTGAGTCTGGATTGCTACATTGTTGATTTTACCGATCCTGAAATCGGTTTTCCGGTGGTTGAGGCGGTTATCCCCGCCTATTCGGATGTGCTGCCTTACTATCCCGCCGACAGTCAGATTCTTTTTCGCCAATATAACCGCAGGGATGTGCTGCAATCCTATGATGCGGTTGAGGGTGAATGCTCCGCCGGAGGTGCATCCAATAAAAGTTTCATTTGAAGTTTGTCAAAAGATACCGGTAATCATGTAATCCTGCTGTGTCATGGCGCACTCTGTTGCGGAGACGGGTCAAAAAATCAGTTATCTGCCTGTTTATAACTTAGGACATAATGTAAGCGAGACGGTTGAAATCTGTTACTGGAGGTTTTGTGGACAAGATGTTTGAGATATTCGAGAGCACCTGGGTGCTGACGGCACTGATGGCACCTTCACTGCTTATCGGGTTTGCTGTGGCCGGTGTGCTTACGTTGCTCGTCACTCCGCAGATGGTATATAACCACCTGGGACGATCGAACTTTGCGCAGATATGCAAAGCTTCGATTCTGGGTGTACCGCTGCCGCTCTGCTCGTGCAGTGTGCTGCCGGTGGCGGCTTCGCTGCGACAGTACGGTGCCGGGCGCGGCAGTACAATCGCCTTTCTCACCTCGACACCACAGATCGGGGTGAGTAGCATCTTTGTGACTTGGTCGATGCTGGGGCCGCTCTTCACGCTAATCCGTTGCGTGGCCGCTTTTGTCAGCGGCGTGGTCTGCGGCAGCTGTGTGCAACTGCTGCCTGCGGAAGCGGAAAAACCGGAGAGCGGCCATGATGAAAGAAGCGTGGAAAAAGAGACGGATTGCGCCTGTGATGAAGAGAACGGCAATCCGGAACGGAGCAGTGAAAGGTTTGGACGGGCGGCACTGAATAAAGCGGTGCGTTACGGTTTTGTGACGCTGCCCTCCGATATGGGGCGCTCTATCTGTATGGGCTTGATTATATCCGGTTTGCTGACCGCTTTTCTGCCGCAGAACTATTTTGCCGACAAGTTTATCGGCAACGAATTTATGTCGATGCTGGTGATGCTTGCTGTTGGATTGAGTGTGTACGTCTGCTCCAGTGCTTCAGTGCCCTTGGTGCTTTCACTGGTTGCGGGAGGTATTTCGCCGGGGGCGGGACTGGTTTTTCTGATAGCCGGTCCCGCTACGAATGCCGCTGCGGTTGTTACTATCGCGAAAATTGTCGGCAGAAAGGTGACGTTTGTTTATCTTGCGACACTCTCGCTGGTCGCACTCTGCAGTGGTTATCTGCTCAACCGCGTTGTCTATCAGTCGGACATTGCGGCCGGTGTACACGGTTCGCATGATGAGTTATCCTGGTTCAGCCATTTCTGCGCATTGATTCTGCTGGCTCTGTTAACCCAGGCCTTCCGTAAATCAGAGTAAAAGTTTTTCTCAACACCGCAAAATCCTTAATGTTTAATTCAGCAGCGTCTCTCGGGATAACTGGCCGTTTGGCATTTCAACATGGCTGTCACGTGAAATCCATATATTGACTCTAAATGCAATTAGTATTAACATCGTAACAATGTTGTAGGTGTACGCCTGCTGATATTGTTATGAAATTAAACAAAGGAGATGCATGATGGAGGCAGTAAAACAGTTCATTAATCCATTACTAGAGGTGATAGGCAAATACCTTCCCTCTTTTGCAGGTGCGGTAATTGTTCTTGTAGCCGGTATTCTCGGTGCACGAACCATTCGTAAAGCACTGCAGACAGTTCTCGGAAAACTGGAAATCGATTCGCGCCTGGAAAAGGCAACCGGACAAAAAGCGAGTGTCGAGGCTTTGGTCTGCGGATTGGTCTATGCGGTTTTGGTTATCTTTGTCTTGCTGCTGACGCTTGACATTCTTGGAATTCAGGGGGTGCTCGATCCTCTGAAGGATATGTTCAGCTCTATTATGGGCATGTTGCCCAATGTGGTGGCCGCAGGACTGATAGCCTTTTTGGGATACATACTCGCCAAGATGCTTTCGGGCATTGTCGGAGTGCTTACAAAAAAACTTGATGATGCCGTTACAAAGGTGGGACTGTCTGAAAAATTCAGTCCTTCCAATCTGCTCAAACAACTGGTTTTCATCTTTGTTTTCATCCCTGTGCTTATTTCAGCACTGGATACCCTGAAAATCGAAGCTATTTCAGACCCTGCTACCCGCATGGTTGAAAGCCTGATGGGAGCTGTTCCCGATATTATCGCTGCTGCGCTGGTAATGGGGATAGCCTACGTTGTCGGCCTTTTTGTAACCGGTTTTATAGCATCACTGTTGGAAAATCTGGACGTGGATACACTTCCTGAGAAAATTGGTGCTGAAGGACTTTTCACCAAAACAAAGTTATCCAAACTCTGCGGAGGAATTCTGTTCTTCTTTATAATGCTGGGAGCAGCTGTTACAGCTGCTGAGAAACTCGGATTTGTCAGGGTCTCAGAGCTGCTTGGACAACTCCTCGAGTTTGCCGGCAACGTAGCACTGAGCCTTGTCATTATCGTTGTCGGTAACGTCATCGCAACGGCCGCCGCCAAAGCTTTGAGCAAGGATAATGAAAAGAGCATTGTGGCCGCGATTGTGCGCTTTGCCATTCTGGGACTGGTTCTGGCTATGGGACTTCGGGCTCTGGGTGTTGCTAATGAAATTGTTAATCTGGCCTTTATGCTGACTCTCGGTGCGCTGGCTGTGACAGTGGCACTGGCTTTCGGTCTGGGTGGCCGCGAAGCGGCCGGAAAGCAGATGGAGTACTGGTTGAGTAAGCTGCGTGATAAAGAATAAATTTTTTAATCAATCAATAACAGCACAGACACCGCATCTTGTCATTTTTGCGGAGTCTGTGTTGTTTCAACCGGGTCACACAAACCTGACTTATCCGGGACGAAGCTGCCGCATCTGAATGGGATGTCGCCTGTCCGGTTGGCAACGGACAGCCGGGAGTTATACCGTCTGCAGGAGTGCCCCGTGATAAAATTCAGATAATGAAGAAGAGCGTACAGTGCGGAGTGTGCCCTAAAGCGTGCATTATGGAGCCGGGCCAGAGCGGTGACTGTCGGGTTCGCATCAATATAGACGGAAAGTTAACAGCCGTCACTTATGGTTTTCCGTGCTCTGTCCATATCGATCCAATGGAAAAGAAGCCGATGTTTCACTTTCTGCCGGGCACATCGGTTCTCTCGCTGGCAACGGTGGGTTGCAACCTGCATTGCAAGAACTGTCAGAACTGGGAAATTTCACAGTGCGATCCGGAGGACTCTGCCGCTTTTGAAATTTCCCATGAAGCGGTTGCGGCATTGGCGATCAGAGAGAACTGCCGTTCCGTGGCCTACACCTATACCGATCCCGTCGTCTACTACGAATATGCCCTCGACAGTTCAATCAAAGTTCATGAGGCCGGACTTAAAAACGTGCTGGTTACAGCCGGTTACATCAGTAAGGCACCCTGGCGTGAGTTGTGCCGTCATGTGGATGGTGCGAATATCGACTTGAAGGCGCTCTCTGATTCGTTCTATCGTGATATATGCGATGCCACTCTGCAACCGGTGCTCGATGCGCTAGTGCTGGCCAAGGAGAGCGGCGTGCTGGTCGAAGTGACCACGCTGCTGATTCCTACTTTGAATGACAGCGACAACCACTTGCAGCAGCTTGTCCGTTGGATCAGGCAAAACATGGGTTCGGAGACGCCGTTGCACTTTTCACGCTTTTTCCCGCAACATCGCTTGCGCAATCTGCCGCCGACCCCGCCCGCCACCCTTAATCGCGCCAGTCAGATTGCTGAAGCCGAAGGCTTGAAGTATGTTTACATAGGAAATATTTTAAGTGAGCGGGGCGAAAATACCTACTGCCCGGCATGTGGGAAGCTGCTGATAAAGCGCAAGGGCTACACAATTCTGGAAAACGAACTGAAACACGGCAGGTGCGACGCCTGCGGAAGAGAAATAACGGGGGTGTGGCAGTGAAACGACGCAATTTTGTCATGTTTGCGTTTGCGGCTCTTTCCGCTGGTGTGCTGAAAATCAGTGCGGCGGGACGTCGTATGCTTTACCCGGGGCGGGTCGTGCCGCTGAATGAAGAGACCTTGAAAAAACCGGCGAAATGGGCGGGATGAGACTGGTGCGACAGAGCCCGCAACCAAACAGATTGGCTGAAGAAGAGTTGAAGTCTGTTTGCAGTAAAGGTGGATAGAAATATGAAACACACAACGATTTTACTGATACTGGCAGCATTGAGCTTAACAATCTCTGGCTGTCGCGGAAAACAGAAAGAACCGGAGAAGCAAGCTATGAAAACAGAGAAAAAGGTTATGCAGTCAGCTTTGGCGGGAACCTGGTACGATGACGACCCCAGGCAGCTTGAATCAGAGCTGGATGGCTATCTGGCAAATGTGAAGCAGGATAAACTCGATAATGTTATGGCTCTGCTGCTTCCTCATGCGGGCTACCGATTTTCCGGTCAGGTGGCGGCATACGGACTGAAGCAGGTCGAAGATCGTTCGTTTGAACGTGTGATTGTGCTGGGACCGAGCCACCAGTTGGCTATGCCCGAGATTGTCAGTATTCCCGATATCACCCACCTTGCAACTCCGCTCGGTGAGGTGCAGCTTGATTCCGAATTCATTGCCAAACTCAGGAAGCATCCCGAATTTCAGTCAATCATGCAGGCGCATGAGCGAGAACACAGCGTGCAGATCGAAGTGCCGATGCTGCAGCATGTCCTGGGAGATTTCAAGCTGGTGCCTGTTGTTGTCGGACAGTTGAATGTGAACTCTGCCCGGAAAATTGCCGAGGTTCTTTTGCAATATATCGATTCCGATACGCTCCTGGTGGTCAGTTCGGATTTCACGCATTACGGGGTAAATTTCGGCTACACCCCATTTAAAAGTGATATCGAGCAGAACCTGCGCGAGTTGAATATGGGTGCTTTTGATAAAGTCCGGCAGAAAGATCTGCCCGGATTTTTCAGTTACTGCGAATCCACCGGCGCAACCATTTGCGGACGCTGTCCTGTCTTGATCCTGCTTGCCATGCTGTCTGAGAATGCCGGGGCGCATCTGCTCAAGTATGACACATCCGGCAGCCTGACCGGTGATTGGTCCCACTGTGTCTGCTATATTTCGGCAGCATTTACCGGTTCGTGGCCTAATGAAGAATCTGTACCCGAGCAGGAGGGTTCACAGCTTTCCGATACAGACAAGGCCAATCTGTTAAAACTAGCCCGGAAGACTATAGAGTTTTACATGAAACACGGCAAAAAACCCGTGCCTGCCGACATCGGTGTGGAAATCACTTCCGGTATGAAGAATGTTATGGGCGCGTTTGTCACCCTGCACGAGAACGGGCAGTTGCGCGGCTGCATCGGGGAAATCATTCCGCAACGGGAACTGTACAAAGCGGTTACCGAACGAGCGGTGGACTCCGCAATTAATGATTACCGTTTTAAACCGGTTAAAGCCGGTGAGGTGTCGGAACTCCATATCGAAATTTCCGCGCTGAGCCCTCCAAGACCTGTCGCTTCCTGGAAGGATATTGTAATCGGGAAGCATGGAGTCACGTTATCAAAACATGGACGCAACGCTGTTTTCCTGCCACAGGTTGCACCAGAACAGGGCTGGGGGATCGAGGAAACCCTGACCCACCTTGCCATGAAGGCTGGGCTGCCGCCCGACGCATGGCGCAAAGATTGCCGGTTTCAGGTTTTTGAAGCAATTGTTTTCAGCGAGCAACAGTAGCATCCCTTGGGGAGATTAGGCTCCACATATCAAGAATTGCCAGCATAAATGTGTAAGTATGCAGAACACTACATACAGAAATTGCACCTGTCTGCTGACCGCAACCATGCTGGGATTTTTTCCGCTGGTGGCGCAGACGCTTCTGTTTCGCGATTTTCTGTCGGTCTATGAAGGTAGCGAACTGGGCATAGGCGTGTTTTTCAGCTCCTGGCTGTTATGGGTTGCTTTGGGCGCACTGGCGGCCCGGAAAATTCCTCCTGTGCCTCATGCAGAGCTGCTCTTTCTGTTGTACATTCCGGCTTATATTCTCCAGCATTTGTTGATCCGTAACTCCCGCGAACTGGCGGGAATCAGAGCCTGGGAACTGTTCCCGCTTTTACGAATGCTTCCGGTTTCCTTTCTGGCCAATGCGGCAGTCAGCTTTGTGACGGGGTTGCTCTTTCCGCTGAGCTGCCGCTGGTTCGAACAGCAGAAAAGCGGCATGCCTGTATCACGGGTATATACTGCTGAGGCGCTGGGCAGCTTTTCCGGCGGGTTGGCAGTGACAGCCCTGCTTATGGCGGGCGTGTGGCCCGAAAGCATTTTTCTTGTCAGTTCCCTGGTGCTGACCACAGCCGTATTTCTTTCATGCAGAAGAAAAACTGTTCTGCTGGCTGTGGCGGCGCTTCTGGTGGCCTTGACCTTTTCAGGATACTGGAACAGATTTGAGAGTCGCAAGGCATGGGAACGGCTCCTGCCGTCTGAACAGTATCGGGGGGCGTTCACCACAGCGCACGCACGTTATCTCTACGGTTCACACCGCGACCAGTTCAATGTGGTTTCGTTTGAAGCTGTCTGCGAAACCATACCTCAACGGGAATACGCATCGCAACTGGCGGCGCTGCACCTGGCTCAGAAACCGGACGCCAGCCGTATTCTGGTGCTGGGAACCGATGCCTATGCCCTGTGCCGCCGTCTGGCGGAGCTGCCGTCGATCACGCATATAAGCTGGTTGCATCCTGATCTCAGCTATCCCGCCCGACTGATTGAAGTTCTGCCGCCTGATCTGAAAATCGGCCTCGAAAAAATAGAGATGCCGGCAATGGATGTGCGTGGTTTTCTGCAGAGTGGTCGGACATTTGACCTCGTCATTCTCAAGCAGCCGGATATATCAACACTTGCCGGTAATCGCTATTACACAGAAGAGTTTTTCCGTCTGATTCAGGAGAGATTGGCTCCCGGCGGCGTGATCGGGGTGCGTGTGCCCGGCGGTGAGAATTTCATGGGTGGCGAGCTTGTGCGTATCGGCACCTCTGTTTTCCAGACACTGGGTGGTGTCTTTGCGGATATGGCTGTCAAACCGGGCGATGAAACGTGGTTGCTGGCATCTGACACGGAAAACGTGCTCACGCAGAATATCGATCAACTGGTTTCGCGGTTTGCAGCCATTGACGGCGCGGCAGCTCTTTTCCCGCCGTCAGGTCTGCGGTCGCTGTATCCTGCCGACCGCGCTGAGTTTCAGATGAAAGCTTACAGTAAGATACAGGACGAAAAGCTGATCAACCGCGACCGCCACCCGCAGGCTCTGTTTCATACGTTGCTATTGGCCGGACGGCGGGGGGGCGCTGGTGAAAAAAGTGTGCAGGCTGTTGTGACGTTTTCCAGGCATGGATTTGTTCTTGTTCTGTCGCTGTTTCTGATTTACGGTTTGTTGCGGGCGATCTATCTGGGACGGCCCGGACGGAATCGGAATAAGCCGTCAGCCTTTGATAGCGGCTTTCTGGTGGCTTCCACTGGCTTTGTCGGACTGGCATTGAATGTTGTGCTGATGTTTCTTTTTCAGTCGCGCTTCGGATCTATCTTCCTTTACATAGGACTCATTTCATCGCTTTTCATGCTTGGTCTTTTTTGCGGTGCCCTGCTGACGCGGAGGAAAAACATATTGCCTCTGATATTGCCTTTGCATGTGCTGAGTACGGCGGTAATCATTCTGCTGCCGGACGCTCTGCCTATGGTTGCATATTTTGCAGTGCTGTTTCTGTTCGGTCTGTTCAGCGGCGTTTATATTCCCGCAACTGCGAGGCTGCTGCCGTCAACCGCTCTGCGTACAGGATCGGCTGTGGAATTGTATGATCACTTTGGCGGTGCTGTCGGTGGCTTACTGATCGGCATACTGTTTCTTCCCGTGTTTGGAATCACACAGACTCTGTTTCTGCTTGCTGTGCTTCTCTCCGTAAATATTTATCCGGTTCTTTGCGCCCCTGCAATTCGTAAGGCACTTCCCGCTGCTTGTCATGCCGGTCGTTTACGTGCTGCCGGCTATATCCTTTTCGGAATGTCGGCATTGTTTCTTATAGGTTATCACGCATCGTCGAGCAAAGATGATGCCACTGGTTACGGTTACGAAGAGGCGGCTGAGATGCTGAAACAACAGGCGGCAGGGAAAAGTATCCGTATCTTCGATTCGCGGAAACAAGCACCTGGTATTTTCGGCTATGGAGGCCCGCTCTGGATGGCTGTGGCAGTCGACAATGAAAACCGTCTGGTTGGTTACAAAATTTACAAGCATCAGGAAACTCCGAGTTATCTGCGAATGATAGAACCATGGATGAAGCAGTTTATCGGAGATGACCTGTCCAGTCGCCGGTTGCAGAGTATCGACGCTGTGAGTGGAGCAACCCTCACCTGTAACGCATTTAAGAAGACTCTCATAATCGGTACCGCGAGTTTTCAGGGAAAACAAAGTGTGCAGCCTCGTTCGATGCCGATAACAGGTTACGGCTCCCTGCTGATTTTTGCACTGCTGTGTGCATCAGCGTTGTTTCTCCGCAAAAAGGCAGGGAGCAGGGAACGTCGGTTGTTTCTGATCCTGGTTCTTCTGTTGGCGGGTGTGCATTTGAACATGCAGTATTCGACCGATCATCTCTTGCGCCTGTTGGCACTGAAGCTGCCGCCGTTTCATTCCCTTGTGCCGTTCCTGCTGAGTGTGGCTGTGCCTCTGCTTGTTATGCTGTTTGGCAATATCTACTGCGGCTGGCTATGTCCGTTTGGCGCAATGCAGGAGCTGGCCGGCTGTTGTATCCGCCGTACACCGGACAAAACAATCTGGCGGTATGCGAGGTTTGTTAAATATATCCTGCTGTCTGCACTGGTGATCTTCGTCGGTTGCGGCGGGGGAGGTGAAATATTTACAGCAGACCCGCTTGTTTCATTCTTCAGTTCCTCCCGTCCGACTGTAATTCTCTGTTTCGGGACGGCTGCGGGTTTACTGTCACTGTTTTACGGACGCTTCTGGTGTCGCAATCTCTGTCCTGCAGGCGCATTTTTGTCGCTGTTAAATCGTTTCCGTTTATTACGGCGCTGGATTCCGGACGTGCCGTTTGCCCGCTGCGACTATGGCGTGACCCACAGAGATGAGCTTGACTGCATTTGTTGTGACCGCTGTCGCAATCAGGAGAGTGCGCGATTTCGAAAATGCGCGAATACGCGATTTGGAAAGATGGAATTATTCGCCCGCTGTTCGCTCCGCGAGATCATTCTGCTGATTTCAGTGGCTGCGGCAGCTGCGCTGTGGTTGATTCAGATGCGATACACTCAGGAAAAACGCGGCATTCTGACATATGCATCGAAAGCTCTGCCAACAACGGGAAAAGTCCGCAATGCTGATATGGATATTATACGCAGCAAAATCAGACGCGGTGAATTGTCTGATCACGAAGCACTGTACTACGACAAGCTGGAAAACCTCCAGAAATCCGCCCGCAAGTCGGAGTAGCTTGTCAGCGTCTGGTCCCCAACCCAAGGCATCCTCTTGGTTACGGGTAAAATAAGGATTGAGCCCTGAAAGGGCGTGACATAAACAACGGACCAGACATTCAATCCGCGGCAGGCAAAAATTTTAATTGTCATTGTCCAGCCCTGCTAAAAAAGTGTCAAAAAGCGAAAACACACCTCAAATGCTATTTTCTCTTGCCGGGTTTGACATCAACGCGCCCCGAGAGGTCCGGGACGCGCTTTCCTCCGAAGGCCTTGCGGAGGCACTTGTCCGAGGAGCTGGTGCTTCGACGGGACGGGGAATCCAAACCGAGTTTGCGAAGCGTCGCGCGCTTGGCCTCACGCCCCGCTTTCCATTCCTCCCATGTGACGGAGATGACCTTATCCATTTTTCACCTCCGCCTTGAGACATTGAACTTCCCGCAACACTTTGAAGTCGTTCAAGTCGGCAAGACGCTCAACTTCCACCCAATCCATGAACGGATCCTCGAGGCTGGAGGCCATCATTTGCTGTGCGGTCTTTAGGGCCTCCACGGACGTCTGCGGGTAATAGGCCGCAAGCACCCGCTCCACAAGAACCAATTCGCGCGGAACCAGCGTTATAGGCCCATACGGGGTATCGACTGTCCGCATCGGGGAAGTCGACTCGTTTTCCAAGAAGCCAAGCATGTCCACGAAAAGCCCGCACACCTGCCAACTCCTGGGCCCACCGGTCGCACGGAGCTTCGCCATGACGTCCTGCGCCAATCGGAGGGGGATGTGGGGGACATCCCGCCTGCAGAAATCGATGTCACCCGACATGTAGCCCCCCTCGGTGTAAAATTCTACGGCCGATCCCCCGACGACAACGAGCCTGAACCCGACATCGGCGAACAAAGTCGACACCAGACCGGAGAGCTTGAGCGCGCGCTCAAGCAAATCGTCGGTCGATGTTATGTCCGCAATGGCTCCCTCGATCTCCATGACCTCATCCTAGCACAACGCAATTATTCTCAGCAACCAGAAAGTGGGCGCATCTGCCGTTATGTTGTGCGCAACATAACGGCAGATGCGCCCGGTAGTCTTTGTCAGCATTTAAAACTCTTGTATGAAATCTGATAATAATATAATGCTCGTATTTGGTTCAAAACCCTTTAAGTACAATTGTTTCGATAGGACTTGCGGCCTTTTTGGCGGGTCGGCTGTCCCATAGATTTTCAGCGTATCAAAAAGGTCAACTGTAATGTCTGCTTTATCTCCTTGAAGAATATCTCGATAGCCCATCTCCGGCGATACAGTTCCGCAATCGTCCGGGGACTCCACTGGAAATTATTTGTCAAAAACTCTCTGAAAATAGCGAGATGCTGCAAACGGA
>JAGYOL010000007.1 GCA_018399555.1 Kiritimatiellia bacterium
CCGACACCCAGGTACGCTTCGACACCTCGATCGGTTCCGACGCCGCAGTCATCCTGGATCAGAATACGACTCTGGGGGCGATTCATTTTAACTCTCCCTTCAGCTACACCCTGAACGGCGGAACCTATGGATGGTCACTTGATTCGTCGACCGGTAACAACGTTATAACGGTCGAACAGGGCGTCCATACGATCACCGCTCCCGTAACCTTGCAGGATTCACTTGAAGTTTTTGCGATTACTGGCACCGGAGTTGAATTTACCGGCAACATCTCCGGTGACGGTAATCTGATCAAACAGAACAGCGGTACCTTGACACTTGCCGGACAGAACAGCTACACCGGTGCCACTTTCGTCGTTGATGGCAAACTGCAACTTAAAAATTACGCCACTCTGGGGGCCGGTGATCTGCATATCAACACAACAGGCGGCAACCTGCTGGTTGATGTCGGTGATTCCTGCACACTCGCCAACAACCTGCGCGTGCAGGCGGGGATTGCCAGACTGGATGTCGAAGGCGAGCTCGAACTGAGCGGCGAAGTTATATGGGACAGCAACGGTTTGTTTACTAAAGACGGTATCGGTACCTTGACCCTTTCAGGATCGAGCGGTGCCGGTGCTGAAGATAGCAACCGATATATCAGAGTTGAGGACGGCACACTTGTATTTGCTGACGGCAGTGACTTCCGTATCAACTATGGTGCCCGCGCGGCTCTCAGAGCCGATGTCAATAACAGCGACTGGCGCAAGATGGTCTTTGAACCCGGTTCATACGTCAAGGCTGGCGGTATCGAGACGCAGTACGGCTATGAGAACCGATTTGAACTGCATGGCAGCATGGAGCTGGTTGCTGTGCCCGACGCGCTGGTTTTACGGGTCAACAGCGCATCGCAGGACCACATGGACTGGTTTACGGTCTTTGAAGATGGTTATCTCTACACGCCCAGCGGTAATCATCTCAATATCGGTGTGCGTGGTCCGGCCACATTCATTGTTGACGGCGGCAATGCTGATCTGCACAGTCTCTGCCTCGGCTACCAGCTGGGCACGAGTGTTATGGGCAGCTCAGCCAGTCATGTTGTTGTGCGCAATGGCGGAGTGCTGAATGCCAGATATCGTCTCAACTGGATGGGCGACCGCTATGAGCGTCATGTCAGCACACTGACAGTGAATTCAGGCTCCGAGTTGACAACCGTGGCCACCAAGGAGTACTGGAGCAGCCCGCATTCGGCTCTCTCTCTTGACGGCGGCATGCTGAGCATCAGCGGCGCTGGTGTAATCGGTTCACTTGATAATGCCTTGGCCGGTTTAAATACTCTGCATCTGGGTGTTAACGGCGCCACTCTGAATCTGGCCGAGGATGCGACCATCACGCAGAGCATCACCCGCGACAGCTCGACCAACGCTGTTTTCACTAAAACCGGCAGCGGCGCGCTGACCTTGACGCAACCGTTGAGCTGGGCTGGCGGCATTCATGTGCAGGAGGGTGCGCTGGCTGCGGAACTGAACTCCGATCAGGCACTGACCGATCCGGGCAACATATTCTATCGCGCCAGCTGCGAGGCAGGGCCTGTTTCAGACAGCTCGGGCAACGCTCTGCAGGGGGTGATTTCGGGCACAACCGTGGATGTCAGTGCCGCCGGTGCTTTGAGTGAACATGCCATGGTCTGTAATGGCAACAGCGCACTCAAAATACCCTATCACGATGCGCTCGACAATGCGAATCAATACACAGTCGCCTGCTGGGTGTGGATGGATGAACTGCCCACCGATCTCAAACAGTTCACCTTCTTCACCACTCGCTGGGCGGACAGTGGCAACTATCAGACAATGCTGCGGGTGCAGAACGGCACCTTCCGTTTCATGACCACCGGCGCATTGTATAGTGACTGGGGGAGTTACGGATTGAACGCAGCTCCCACCGGGCATTTCACCACCGGTCAGTGGCATCACCTGGCGGCTGTGGTGGATGTTGATACTGTCAGACTCTATGTCAACGGGTTACTGAGTGGTAGCAAGACCGTGGCGGGGGCTGATTTGCGTCTGAGCCCCGACCGTAGCGGTACATCGACCTACGGCATGGCCTTCGGCTGCTACAAACTCTATGAAAGCAGCAACATGTTCAGAGGCAAACTCGATGACATGCGCGTCTATCTGCGTGCACTGGACGCAGATGAGATCGCTTTGATCGCTCAGACAACGGTGCGTTATCCCGATCTGCAGGTTGATGATGGTGCAATCTTCACTGCTGCCGGTGAATCCGCTGTCACCAGTCTCAGCGGTTCGGGCACGGTCGCGGGGGAGCTGGATGTGCTTGAGCTGCTTGCGCCGGGAGAGAGTGCGGCAGCGCAACCCGGCGCGGAGCTGAATGTCGCGAAGCTTAATCTGGTCGACGGTGTGCGCTATGCCTGCTCGTGGTCCGCTCAGGCGGCGGATATTGTCGATGTCGAAACACTCAATATCGGCGGCTCCGGTGTGGTTGATCTGGGGCTGACCGGCGAAAATCCGATTCCGAACGGTGTGACCAGCACAATCCTGTTCTACTACGATCAGATCAGTGGCGCTTCCAATCTGGACAAATGGACCGTTACCAACCTGGGAGTCAACTCTGGCGGAGTCAACTACACGATTGTTGCGGAGAGTGGCACCGTGACCCTCATAGTGGAAAATCTGCGCGGCACTCTGCTGATTGTCCGGTAAAACACTGCAGATGCAGTCCAGGCTGCAAATGCGAGCTGCAACCGGAGTGACTTCGCAGGCGATAAAAGCGGCTTAACTTGCTTGTTTTTTACGAGGGTAGTTGCGAAAATAGCTGTCGATGCAGTTGAGAACTTTTAAAATAACGTTATGCTCCCTTGTGCTCAGTTCGCTTTGCGCTGCAGCCGGGGATGGAGATGCGGCCTTCCGGCGAATGCTTGAGCGGGTGGCCAGCATGGATCCGGCACAGGCCGCTTCGGTCTACTCTGCGCGGGCGGTGCAGATGTGCTACGAAACCCTGCTGGAGTTTGATTACCATGCCCGGCCCTACCGGTTGATTCCGGCACTGGCCGCCCGGCAACCGGAGATATCCTCTGACGGTCTGGTTTATCTTTTCGAGATTGACAGTGCGGCGCGTTTCACGCCCGATCTTTGTTTCGGCAGCGATGCGAAGGGTGAGTTGCGCGGACGTCCGGTGCGGGCTTCAGATTTGGTGTTTTCGCTCAAACGGCTCTCCGACCGCAAGGTCGCCTCGCCGGGTTCGTGGCTGATGGATGACACTGTCAAAGGGATGCGTGCTTTTGCGGATGCTTCCAGCAAAGATTCGCCCACCGATTACTCTCTGGAGGTGGCCGGTCTGACGGCCCTTGATGAGCGCCTGCTGCGCATTGAACTCAACCGTCCTATGCAGCATTTCATCTGGTATTTTGCAATGGCTTACACCGCCGTTGTCGCGCCGGAGGCGGTCAGTTATTACGGCGACGAGTTCGGCAATCACGCAGTCGGCACGGGAGCCTACTCTCTGGACGAATGGCTGCGCAACCACCGGATGAGTTTTGAGCGCGATACCGCTTGGCGCGGCTGGAGCTGCGGTCCGGCATCCTTTGACCCCGCCGATGATCTGCTGCCCTTCGATCGCTTTGTCTTCAATGTGATCGACGATGTATCAACTCAATGGCTCTGTTTTTTGGCCGGAGAGCTGGATTTTCTCGGCAGTATCACACGCGATAACTGGGATGTGGTTGTAGATCAGGATGGAGAACTCGACGACTCTCTCAAACGTCGTGGCATTCAGTTGCACTCTATTCCCGCCATGGAAGTGTTTTATATCGGGTTCAATATGGATGATCCGGTGCTGGGAAAAAATAAAAAGCTGCGCCAGGCACTCAACTGTGCCTTTGACAGCGAAAGATGGGTGAAGTTTTTCAATAACCACACTATTGCCTGCGACGGGCCGGTACCGCCGGGTGTGCCCGGACGTCTGGATGAGCCCTTCATCTTCGACTTTGATCTGGCAAAAGCGAAACGACTGCTGGCCGAGGCTGGCTATCCCGATGGAATTGATCCTTCAACCGGACGCCGCTTGGTGTTGGATCTCGATATGGGCCGCACCTCACAGGAGATACGCGAATCAACCGATCTGCTGGTCTCTTTCTACAACCGCATCGGTGTCGCCATAAAACCCAATTTCCACAACTGGCCTGTTTTCCTCAAGCGAATCTCAAATCGCCAGAGTCAGATGTTCCGCATAGGCTGGATTGGTGACTATCCGGATGCTGAAAATTTTCTGCAGCTCTTTTACGGGGTGAATGTTTGTCCGGGGCCGAATCGTTGTAATTATGTCAACCCCGAAGTGGACCGCTTCTATCAGCAGGCGGTCGTGACCGCCGATGAGAGTGAGCGCAATAAACTCTGGTTTGAAATTCAGCGCATTGTGCGTGATGATTGCCCCTGGCTTTTTATGCACTACCGTAAAACCTATACACTGTGTAATAATCGGGTTATCGGTTATAAACCAACGGATTTTCCGTATTCAACGGAGAAATATCTGCGCAGAAAAGTTGAATAGTGATACGGGATACGGGATCGGTTTAATAATTTGTCTGCTGTATAGCGGCAAATATGCTGCGAAAAGGATTAATAATGAAAAATACAAAGCTGTTATTGGTTGTGCTTGTTTTGGCTGTTATGAACACAGCTGTTGCAGAGGTGTATAAACCAAAAGAGCGCTGGCGTGGTTTCAACCTCATGGGAATGTTTGTAAAAGGTTCTAAAATGTCACCTGGATACTATGCAGAAAAAGATTTTAAAGAAATTAATGAACTCGGGTTTAACTTCGTCAGATTACCGCTGGATTACCGCTTCTGGATCAAAAATGATGATTGGAACAGCATCGATGAGAGTGCTTTAAAACCGCTGGATGATGCGATCGCCTACGGTCGTAAATATCAGATTCATGTCATGCTGAATCTGCACCGCGCTCCGGGCTATACGGTTGCCAAACCGCCCGAAGCACTTGATCTCTTTCAGGATGCCGAAGCCCTGCGTGTCTGTCGCCAACATTGGAAAATGCTGGCCGGGCGCTATCGTGAGGTGCCGGCGGAAAATTTAAGTTTCAATCTGTTTAATGAACCTCAGACGACGTCCGCCGACTATGAAAGGGTGGTTGCTTTGCTGGTCGCTGACATTCGCGCCTGTAACCCGCAGCGTCTGATTGTCTGCGACGGTCTGGGGTGGGGACGCGAGATAGTGCCTGAACTTTTTAAGTATGGGGTCGGTCAGGCGAGCCGCGGCTACACGCCGATGACAATCTCGCACTACCGCGCAGCCTGGACCGGTAACTCCACCATTCCGCCGCAGTGGCCGCCGGTCGGAGCGGTTACTCCGCTGTACGGCCCGCTCAAACGACAGTACGCAAAACCGCTCTGCATCGAGGGTGTGCCAACCTGCAATATGATAATCAAGCCCGGCATGGTCTCAGGCAATGTGACAATCACGGTTGATTCCGAGAAACAGAAGCTTGCAACACTCAGGTTGGAGCCCGGTGAAACAGATGGCTGGAGCAGTGTGGAATACAAAGAACAGTGGAAAATATATCAGGCCGAATGCGATCGCACTTTTGAAGTTGCAATACCCGGGAACAGCGGCATAATATCCATTGCGATCAGCGCAGGCGATTGGGCAGAACTTGAATATTTAAAAGTGCGCGATGTTGACGGACATGAGGCGGAACTGCATTTTACCTATGCCTGGTATGAACAGAACCCGGTTATTCATTTTAAAGGCTTTGGCAAAGGGAATTCTTTCATGGCAGCTGATGCTGGCAGCGGTGCGGAGTGGCTGAGGGCCAATGTGACCGCTCCATGGGTACAGGCTGCTCAATCCGGCAGATTTGTCTTTGTCGGTGAGTTCGGGGCCTATAAGCATACACCGCACGCGATTGTGTTGGAATGGATGGAGGACTATCTTAAAATCTGGCAGTCGGCTGGTATAGGCTGGGCGTTGTGGAACTACAAGGGTCCGTTCGGTATTATCGAGAGTGAGCGCCTGGATGTCGATTATGAGGATTTTCACGGACGTAAAGTGGATCGCGGAATGCTCGACCTGCTACAGCGTTACTGAGAAGAGTGAAGAAAAGATTGAAGAGAGAAGAGTGAAGAAAGAAACTATACAACTTTTCGCAGCTACCCTCTCTGTGACTCCGTGTCTCAGTGTTCAATTCCCTTTTCAAATGAATGTGGTAAAATGCAGTATGGGTGGACTTTCCCGCCGCCAGGGGTTGCTGCGCGTTTTGAAGTTGATTAAAGAAAGAGGTGCAGAAAATGAGTGATAATAAGAGCAGTTACGGGTTACATACAAAGGCACTGCATGCCGGACAGAGAGTCGATCCAGTCACCGGTTCGCGGGCTGTTCCCCTGTATCAGACTTCGTCCTATCTTTTTAAAGACTGTGAACATGCCGCGAATCTTTTCGCTCTGAAGGAGTTCGGTAATATCTACACCCGCCTGATGAATCCGACGACCGCTGTTTTTGAAGAACGGATGGCGGCATTGGAGGGGGGGAGCGGTGGACTGGCGATGGCCTCCGGCATGGCGGCCATAACCGCAACGCTGCTCTCCATCAGCCGGGTGGGTGATGAGTTCATCGCGGCTGATAATCTTTATGGCGGCACCTACCAGCTTTTCCACTATACCTTCCCGAAGTTGGGCAGGAGTGTCAGATTCTTCAATTCGGGGCGCCCTGAACTGATCAAAGATATGATCAACGGGTGCACCAAAGCTATCTACGTTGAGACAATCGGCAATCCCAAGCTGGATGTGCCGGATTTTGAAGCCATCGCTGAAATCGCCCATGCTGCCGGATTGCCCCTGATTGTGGATAATACCGTCGGAGTCGGTCTGATACGCCCCTTTGAACACGGCGCCGATATTGTGGTGGCCAGTGCAACCAAATATATCGGGGGGCACGGCACTTCACTCGGGGGCATAATCGTCGATTCCGGCAGGTTCAAGTGGGACAACGGACGTTTCCCCGAATTCACCGAACCGGATCCCAGCTATCACGGCATTGTTTACTGGGACGCATTGAGCAATGTGCCCGGTATGGGAAATGTGGCTTTCATCCTGAAGGTACGAGTCACACTGCTGCGCGATATGGGGGCCTGCATCAGTCCATTCAACGCCCGCGAGCTGATTCTCGGATTAGAGACCCTGCCGCTACGGCAGAGACGTCACAGCGAAAATGCTCTGGCACTGGCACGCTGGCTGGACGGACATCCGTCGGTCGAGTGGGTCAACTACCCCGGTCTGGAGAGTAGCATCACCTACGCCACCGCTGTGCGTTATCTCAAAAATGGTTTCGGCGGCATACTTGGCTTCGGTGTAAAAGGGGGGTTGCAGGCCGGCGTAAAATTCATCAACAGCGTCCGGCTGCTTTCGCATCTGGCCAATATCGGCGACGCGAAAACGCTGGTGATTCATCCCGCCTCCACTACTCATCAGCAGCTTTCGGAGGCGGAACGCACCGCAACCGGGGTGACCGAAGATTATATCCGCGTCTCGGTCGGTCTGGAGGATATCGAGGATATTATGAGCGATATCGACCAGGCTCTGGCAAAAAGCATGCCGTGACAGGCAGGCAGAACGATGGTTGTATTTGTGACTTGATCTGTTATCCTATTTACGGCATTTGAAAACCGTGCACCTTGCATCTACGGCAAAATGGCAACTGCCGTTTTTAGGGTTATGCGGCTGGATGTTCAGCGCACTGTTATCATGGTGCCGCTGGCCGGTCCGGTTTCCAGTACAGTCAGCAGACCTCCGCCGCTGAAGACCGTATCGTCGATATTGTCCGCACCGCTGCCGGTGGCACCCCAGGTGCCGGCGGTTTTGAAGACACCGTCGATTGCGAAGTGCAGCACAGTCACATCAACCCCCGCCTGAATGTCGATCTTCGCCTGATCGCCCTGCGTTGATTTATCAATCCCAGCGTAAAGACGCGTGCAGGTGGCGGTTCCGCCGAAGACATCCGTGCTGACCAGTTCAAGGGTGGCGTCGCGTTTCACCTTGACATCCTTCGATGCTACTGTACAGCTTTCAGTAAGTGCCAGCGTACCGTTTTCAACAATTGTGTCGGCCATGCTGGCGCAGGCCCCGGCGAGAGACTGACGTCCGCTGCCGCTTTTCACGACTTGAACCAGACCGCCGATCACCCCATTGTAACTGCCGTCAGTATCATCCGCGCCGACGGTCAATGTCGCAAGCATGGCAACCGAGTTGGTGATCAGTGCATCCGCATCCGCTGCTGAGAGTGCATTAACCGTTTCATTAAAGCCGTTGAGGTCGAGCGTCGCTCCGCTGTTTAACACAAAACTGCCTTTGCCAGCGCCATGCGGAATAACCTCTGAAGCACCCAGTTTCAATGTTGCAGTGCTGCCTGAGGCTCCACTCCACTTCGTGGCAATGATTGTGTCACCGCTGTAATCATTGGCGGAGTTGCCAAGTACAACCGCGCCGTTGTCGCAGTTGATATTGACACTGCCGTTGCCGGTAAGTTGTGAGAGTACCTGCAAACCCAGATTCCAGCCGGCGGTGAAACCGGCACCGCCCTGATTAACGGTGATCACCCGGTCGGCTGAGAGTACCGGAGCGTTGTTGAAGTTTTTGATTGAAGCACCGTTGATAATCAGCGGGGCGCTCGTCGGCCCGAAGACACTGTCGCCGGCAGTGCCGTCACGTTCCACCAGAAGATTCACGTCGGCCAGAATCAGACCGTTGGTCAGCACATTGCTGTAGTCTTCGGTCAATCTGGTATTGCTGTTGTCACCGTAGAAATAGAACATACGGGCGGGATCAACCGCACTGATATCCCAGGTGCCGTAGAGACCGATCGGTGAAGCCGGGTCTAGTGTGATACGGCTGTCGGCACGCAGTGCATTGAGTGTGCCGGTATCCGGGGCGATCAGAGCACCGGCGGCATTGATTGTCACTGAATGGCTGTCACTGAGCATATCGGTGCCGGAGAAGCCGATCGCGCCGTTATTGACTGTCACATTGGCATGCACCGCGTTGGTGCCGGGGGAGTCATCGTTCCACTTGAATTCATTGCCTTTGACGAATATCTGCGCTCCGCCGCCCTCTTTCACCAGATTGATGGCACCAGGTGAAACGCATGCGCCGCTAGCACCGATCAACCCTTCAAAGGTTGCACCGGCATGGGTGTTGAGCGTCAGAGTGGTGGTGGTTCCGGCAACCGAATTAACTACCGCACGGCATTGATTGGTGGAGATGCCCATAGAACTCAATTCGCCGACCTGCTGGGCTGTGGTGCCCGCGAGATCGAGACGACAGAATATCTGATGATTCCGCCAGTCAAGATTGAAACGCAGCGGAACATCCGCAGGCAGCAGATTGTCGCCGCCGCTCAATTTCAAGGTGTTGGAATCGGCGCGAGCCGCATCCAACTGCAGCGGGCCCTCGAAGGTGCACGGTTCGGTCAGCACAAAAACACTCTCATGAAGATCAGCGCCACCCTGTGCCCAGAAACGAAGTGTGCCGCTGCCGT
Organism: Kiritimatiellia bacterium; assembly: GCA_018399555.1. Lineage (GTDB taxonomy): Bacteria > Verrucomicrobiota > Kiritimatiellia > RFP12 > UBA1067 > M55B167. Next base: position 9,540 of record JAGYOL010000007.1, read on the forward strand.
CGATAGTGCCGTTGATGGTCTTTGTCTTCACATCACCACCATAAGAGCCGATGTAGGCGTCGCCGTCGATGGTGATGTCTCCATTCCAGTTATCATCGCCGTGATAAAAATAGATGGCGCCGTAGCGATCGGTGACACCGCCATTGCCGCTGATGGTTGTATGTGCCACTGTTGTATTGATCTGATTAGCCTCGATGCGTCCGCCGTCGGCAACTGTCACATCGGCATTAGGCAAGGCACCACCGTTTATGAGCAGCGTACCCTCGGCCACCAGCACATCACCGCTGTGCTCTGCACCGGCACCGGCGAGATACTGGGTGCCCCCCCCTCTTTTAATCAGGTTGATGTGATTGCGCAATGCGCCGTTGTAGCCGGGTTGCGTGCCAGCCGCGACATTCATTTCCAACGTGGCGGGGGTTGCCGCGCTGTTCACAAAGGCGCGGTCGCCAGCGGTCAGTTTTGCATTGGCGATGCCTGCGGTCTTTTGCGTAAAGCCTTTCAAATCCAGATGGGTGTGGTTCTCAACGGTATTACCGCCGACACGTATAATCGCATTCGTCGGCATGGCATTATCCACGCCCCAGTTGAACTCGGCATCAGAGCGGTTCTCATTCTGCAGAATCACATTGCCATTAAAGGTGCAGGCTGCATTGAAATTCAGAATTTTCAGATGAGTGTCGCCTGCACCACCGCCGCCGATCACAAGATTGCCATTGCCTACAATCGGAGCGTTGAAATTGACTGTCTCAGTGGCGGCAAAGGCTTTGATTTTGGAGTCGCTGAGCAGTGTGATCGGCGCGTTGAAATGGGTGGTGGAATTGTTTTTCTGAATATAAAGTGCGCCATCGCTCGATCCCTCATCATAACGACCTGAGAGATAAATCGGATTATTTATGTTCAGCGTTGAAGTATCCTGATAGGTCAGATGCAACCAGCCGTTATCCTTAAGCGTGATCGGCATATCATCATCAATCAAGCCGGTGTATCGTAAAATAATTTTGCCGTCAGTAATTACCATGCCGCTGCTCACACCGCTCAGAGTTGCCGCATTATTGATTGTCAATATCCCCGCCCCAGCCTTGAGAAAAAGAACATCATTGAAACTGACGCCACCCAGATTGGGATCGGTTAAATCAACCGCGTTGGCCAGACCCACCATTGAGCCAATGGCAAAACTGGCGGAGGGATTGCTCATAGCCGTAACCATGTGCGCAGAACTCACAAAGCCGAGACCGGCATCCGTGGCGACTGTAGCCGCACCGCTGATGCTGTTCGGCAGCAGCAGTGTGCCGCCCTGAATACTGAGTGGGCCGCTGAAGGAGTTATCAACAGTCAATGTGCCGCTGCCGACTTTGGTTAAATCGCCACTGCCACTGATCACACCGGTAAACGCAGATGATCCATCGACTGCCAGATTCGCGCCAGCGCTGAGCTCGACTGTGCCGGATCCGTAGAGATAGGCGATGCGGGTGGTATCGCTCATGGCGGTAAGATCAAGCGTTCCATCAACATAGACCGGCGTGAATCCGGTTTTCAGATAGCGTTCACCTGCTCCGCTAAGAGTTGCGCCGGACTCAATTGTAATATTGTCGGTTGTAACGGCACCTGCGCCGTTCAAAGTAACCGTACCCTCTTCAACCTCAATGGTTTTGGCGCTCTCCTGATCATCCAGGGTGACGGCGTAGCTCTGTGACTGATCAAAGACCGCACAACTGCCGGAGCTCCAGTTGAACGCGGGTGTTCCAACGGAGATATCCGCCCAGACAGTTGCGTTCCAGTTGCTTGAGAGCGGAGAGGGATTCCAGTAACGCGCCACCGCCGAACCGACCAGTGATATCTGCACATCATCGATAGCCAGGGCACAATCGCCGATATGCGGCACACCGTCAAACATCAAGGTATAGGTGCCGGCATGCTGAAAGCCGATATCGGCACTGAAACTTTGAAACACTGCGTCGTTGTCAATCTGCGCCGCATTCCAGAAAGCAAGTTCTCTGTCATCAAAAAGCACCCGCAAGTTGATCGAAGAGTAGTTCGGACGGTTGGCGGCTTTGAAAGATATCTGATAATATCCGCCGTTATCCAGAGTGATCGACTGCGTGACATCACTGTTGTTTTGCAGATAAAGCACCTGTTCTCCCTCTGGAGCAGTGTTGACCCAGGGAGACCCGTTGCGGGCGACACCGGCCGCGCCTAAGAAGGTCCAGCCGCCGTTCAGACCATCGGTCGGTGGGTCATAATCAACTGCTATTTTATCATAATTTGCCACTACCGGTGTTTCAAAACCGGAGTTGACAACCTCGACCGCTTCCAAACGTATTTCACCAAGAACGAAGGATGCAATCACCATCATGATGACGTTTAATTCTTTCTTCGACATACTCATTCCCAACCTCCCGGCTTTGTGACAAGCCGTACCTGTTGTAACACTATCCTCAACAATTGCAGCAACCGCAACTGTCTGCGATGCTGTCCAGACATTTTCGCAAAGGTTCAAATCACAGCGGTCATATCAAACCTTCCGCTCAAACGTTTGCGCTTACTTAAACAAAACAAACTTAACAAAACAGATCCATTTTAAACCCGCAAAAAGAAAAGTCAAACAAAAAATCACACTCAAACTGCTAGTCTGGAGAAGGTTTTCAGCGAATGATGATTATGGCTCCTTCAGGCAGGGGCATCAGCATAACATCGTTGCCATCGCCGCCGTTGTAGGTGATGCGCCAGTTGTTGGCGGGGGTGATGATTTTGGTGCCTTCGGGCAGGTTGCTGAAGGTGCCGTTGATGCTGGCAGTGCTCTGGTTGTCGATGATTGTAATGCCGGTATCGTTATCGGGCACGGTGCTGTCGTCGATTTGAAGAGTGGCGTCTGAGAGAGAGAGTGTGCCGCCCGAGGTGACGGTGGCCTTGAAAAACTCCCCGGCCTCGATATTGGTAACGGTGACTTTGAGTGTGGCGCCGCTGTTGAATGTGAGATTGTCGGTGATGATTGCTCCGGTACCTCCCAAGGTTGCGCCGGAGTTGACGGTCACAAAGCCGCTGCCGGTTGCTGAGTCGCTGGTATTGCCGACCAGCAGGGTGCCCTCTGCGACCGTAGTGCCGCCGCTGTAAACGCTGGCTGCGCCGAGTTTCATTGTGCCGCTGCCGGTTTTGATCAATCCGGCGACATCTCTGCTTTGTGAGGCATCGGCGAAAGTGACGGATGTTGTCAGATCAGGATCGCTGTTGCCGGTGACATTCGCCACGTTGAAGGTGCGGTTTCCGGGGGCATTGTGCATAAGGTGGATGCTGTCGCCCGGTCCGCCGCCAGCGACTATGGTTGAAGGCGCACTGCCGGTTACCGTGATGTCACCGCGCAAGGTGAAAGACTGCCAGTTGTCGCTGTTGGCTCCACGTCCGCTCTGCAGCGTGCCGCCCTCCATGGCAATCGCTCCTAAAAGGATGAAAAAGCCGCCGGCTGTGATGCCTTCGTCATAATTCATCAGCGTGCCGGCCAGGAATATATCGGCAATCCCGCCCAGGCAGTAGCTATTGCGCAAGGCGAGAGTAGCACCGGGGGCGATGTTGGCAGCAGTGACGTTGCGCATGCCCTGTGTGCTGACATTGCCGATATCGGCATCCCCCAGCTGCAGAGTGCCGCTCTTGACTGTCAGAGTGCCCGCGAAGGTATTGGCGTCATGTCCGGCTGAAGCGATAACAACTCTGCCGGCACCGGATTTTGCGATGGTACCTGCGGTTGTTCCGGTGAAGGCGTTGGTGAGCGTTACGATGCCGGCTTCGAGTGCGAATTCGAGGGTTCCGTCGCTGACAGCGGCGGGTCCGGTAAATCCGGTAAAATCGTTAAGTTGCAGCAGACCGTCGCCATCCTTGGTCAGGGTGGTTGCACCGCTGATCTTATCCACTTCCAGCAGTGTGAAGTTGCCGCCGTGATTGACAGTGATGGTCGCAGACTGCAACATTTCGACCTCGTTGATTATCTGATATGATGAGTTTGTTATCGCACCGAACGAAAGCTCGGCATTGTCAGTGGCGGCATTCGCCATGTGACTGATTTCGAAGCGGGTGGCGTTTATAATCCGGCGCACATAGGTTTCCGGCGGAAGATCGCTATGAGTGACCGGCTGACCGATGCGCAGACCATGATTCGTCAGATCATACCAGATGTTGTTGTTTTTCAGAGTCACGGTCTGATTGGTTGCTGCGGCGTTTTCGCGTCCGGTCATGACAAATCCGCCGCCGTTGAGGACGAGCTTAGATGACGGGCTGTAGGCATTGGTTAGAGCACTGCTGCCGGCATAACCGGCGATGCAGTTGAAATCGGCGATCACGCGTCCGACCTCGACTGTGGTGCAACCACTCCAGGAGTTGACAGCGTAAGCCGAGCCGTCCGGAGCGTTGCCGTAAGGGGCACCGCCGGTGAAAAGCAGATCACCATCACCGATTTTCAGCAGAGTGCCGGCCTCGCCGGGTTTATCGACAAGCTGGGCTGAAGGAGTGACATATATGATGCCGTCAGGACCTCTGGCGTTGAAGGTGTGGCTGCCGCTTTCGGAGAGAGCTACCGTCAGCGGATGATGCACAGCTCTCTGCATATCTTTGTCGCCGCTGCCATCGAAGGTCAGATATGCGTTGCCGTTCTGCAGCAGGACGTTACTGTTTTCGATGCGGTTCTGAATTGTTCCGTCGTTAAAGGTCAGTTCTCCGTATTGAAGCCAGCGTGGAACATTTACGGTGTTGCCGTTGCCGTTGCCCACGCCGATACGTTCATGAGCCAGGGTGCCGCCGTCGAGCAGGTAATATGCGGTGTTCGGGGTTGCCGGATAACCTGTTGCCTCGAAGAAAGTGAGGCCATAGCCATCGTTGGCACTGCTGATTATGCCGTCGGTATGGGTGTAGAGATTGTTGGCGGAAGCTACCAGCATGAGCTGTACATCAATGGCTATATCGTAGTCGGTCGCGAGGTAACCTTTCATTTCTAAGAGCCGGGTCTGCAGGGATGAGGCTGCCAGGCGCGAAGCGGCGGTAGCGGGATTTGTATTCTCAACCCGTACTTTCGTATCACCGCTGCCCGAATCGGTAACGCCTCCCGTGACTGTGAGACCGGCACCGTCCTGAACCTTGAGTGAGCATGTCCCGGTGGAGTTGTTGAGTGCCACGCTGTTTGCGGAAGCATCCGTGCCGCTGACCGAGATTGTACTGCCTACATTGAGATAGACATCATCTGCGGCGGTCGGTATAGCACCTTCACTCCAGGTGGCGATATTGTTCCACTGAACATCGTTGCCGATGTTCCAGTTGCGATCTGCCGCATTGACGACACTGGCGGTCACACAGATGAGCAGTGCTGTTCTGATTGTCTGTTGCATAACTTCTCCTGTCTTTTGTTATCTAAAATTTATAGAATCATTAACTCCCAAAGTAGCACATAACCAAACTGATTAACCAGCAAAATTTCATAAAATCGGCTGTAGTTTATTCTGCGCTTTCACCGTGTATCGATTCGCAGTTGTAAATCTTGAAATCAATCTTGTGTTTGCCCTAAAAAAGTGGCATCATGCAAGTACGATTATGTTATACGTATAGAAAAAGGAGGTTGGTCATGCAGGAGTTACAAAGGGTGATATGGGAAACAGCTTGTGTGTGCGGGCTGATAATCTGTTGCGCATCCGGTGCGGCGGCGGTGGAGATAATCAACTCCGGATTTGAAGCGCCTGATGCTCAGTCGAATAGTTGGATAAAAATTTCAGAGTTGGAGGATAATACAGATGGAGTTGGCGGCTGGACCTTCAGCGGTGTAAACTGCGGTGTGGCCTACAATAATTCCACCTGGTGCATGACTGCACCTGAGGGTGTGCAGGTTGCCTACCTGAAATATGAAAACACGATTTCAACCACATTTGCAACCACTCGTCTTGGTACCTACAAACTGACCTTTATGGCGGCTGATCGTCAGGCTAAATGGCCGGCGGGTCATCTGGGCGTTCTGATTGACGGCGTGCAGGTTGCCTACTGGACATCTGCGGAGATCACCAACGACGATCAGTTCCGGCTTTACACAGTTGACCTCGGCATATTGTCGATTGACACCCACACACTAACGTTTCAAGGCTGGAGTCCGGGCGAGGATTCAGCAACATTGATCGATGATGTCGCGATTACACTCGAAAATCCGTTCAATTTCTGGAGTCCCGATCCGCTTTCAAGTAACTGGAATGATACGGTTTGGGCCACTGTTTCCGGAGGTACTCCTGATCAGAGTTGGAGTGCCGGTGATCTCGCGGTTTTTGATCAGCCGCAGAGCTACACTGTGACCGTGGATACGGCAGTGAGCGCGGGAATTGTATATGTTGATGCGGGTGATGTAACCTTTGTGGGAACTGGCGGAGTAGGTACGGATGAGCTGCGCGTCGCCGCGGGTGCGACACTCAGTGGTGAGGGCGAATGCTATCTGAAAAGCGGCGTGACTCCGTTGATACTGAACGGGACGCTTGATCTGACAGCTCTGAGTGACAGTACGCGCACTGTGGATCTGATTGCAGGTTCAGGCGAGCTGATACTGTCAACCAATCTGAGTGTCAACGGAACCGCTACATTTAGCGGGGCGGTCAGCGGTGGCGGGAATCTGACAAAAATCGGAGAGGGTAAATTGCAGATCGACAACTCACTCACAGGTGATATTGCAGTTAACTCGGGTTATCTCACGTTGCAGAACACAGCCTCCGGTACTATATCGGTTGCATCTGATGCAGGTTTGTCTTTTACAGAGCTTTCCGATCTGCTGGGTGAGCTAGCTGACTCAGATAACGATTTTACCGGTAATGCAATGATCGGGTTACACAATGCCGACGCACTCACCGATCCCGCCCTCGCCGGTGTTGATTATGGCACTCTGCGCTTTCTGAAAACAGGTGCCGGAGTTTTGAAAATTGCATCATCCTCAGTTCTTTCGGGTATCACCGGCGGGGTGGTGGTGGCTGAAGGTGAACTGGAGTACGGCTGCACGGATGCGGTAGCACCCGATGTGCCGATCGAAGTCAAGCCGGATGCCCGGCTCTATATGAACAATAGTGTTGAAGTTTTTGATGTTTCGCATCCTCTGATTCTCGCGGGCAACATTGATTATACCGGCACCGGAGACGGTTCTATGAAGGTGAGAATTGTTACACGCACTGCCAATTTCAATGCACCCGTCACAGTGGCCGGCGACACTAAGATCAAGATTTATTCATCAAGTTCAACTGTTAATTTCAACGCGCCGTTCAATGGAGCTGGCGATCTGGTTATATCGAGTGGCGGAGCCGGTGAGCTGCATGCGCATCAGATGACCTTCAACGCATCATCCACCTTCGAGGGGAATGTCACGCTGATGAATGATCTTGGTGCCAGCAGTTATTTCTACTGGGGGGTTGATGATGCGTTGCCGGCAGGTGCTGTCCTGCATGTAGGAAGCACGCAATGGAATTCATTCACATATACAACCGAGATCGATCTGAAGGGGTATAATCAGACAATTGCCGGTCTGGCTGACGGAGTTACGATCCACAACGACACTGTGCGTGTGTTTACCAACAGTATGGCCAATGGCTCAACCCTGACAATGGAAGTCGCCGCCGAAGATCAGCCAGCCTATACCGGTGTCATGGGCGGCGGGATAGAGCTTGTCAAAAGCGGTGACGGCACACAGATGCTCACGGGCGACGGCAGTGCCCGCAGCGGACGGATTGCGGTGCAGGCCGGCAGTATGCTGCTCGACGAAAGCTACCTGCTTCAGGCTGAGACCGTTGAGGTGCTGCATGGGGCGACTCTGCGGGTGGAGGATGCCGGGAGTGTCGAGCCGCTTGATTCGGTCACGATTCTTTATGCGGGTCTGAACAAATCGACGCAGGGTGAAACAGCTGTACTCGATATTCCCGTCGGTGTGAATGTGACGGTGCGTCAGTTTGCTGTTGACGGCGTGTTCAAACACGCCGGTACCTGGGGAGCTTCCGGTAGTGGTGCCGATTATATCAACGATGATCTCTTCAGTGGCAGCGGTACGCTCACAGTGCTCGAAACCGGACCGCTCGATGGCACACGTATTCTGATCAAGTAGAAGAGTGTCGTCAGAGATTGCCGGGTGAAGAGATTGCCGGGTTTAAAGTGAGAGCAATAGATCAATCCGATCTCTGAGACGGGAAGACTGTTTCGAGTTGGTGCTGGCAGCGCAGGAATGTTGCTACCACCAGCGGATCGAACTGTGTTCCACTGCAACGCTCAATCTCAGCCCGCGCCTCTTCATAGCTGCGAGGGGACGAATAGAGTCTGCCCACACGGATGGCATCGTAGCTGTCGGCAATCGCGTTGATGCGTGCTCCGAGGCATATCTGTTCGCCTGGCAGCTTGCGCGGATAGCCTGTGCCGTCGAATCGTTCCTGGTGCGAGAGCACGATTTCCGCAATCTCCCGAAATTCAGGATTTGATTTCAGGATGTCATATCCGGTTTGCGGGTGTTTTTTGACAATCTCCCACTCTTCAGCGCTCAGCTCTCCCGGTTTGAGCAGAATGGAGTCGGGTATTATGATTTTACCGATGTCATGCAGCAGCGCACCTTGTTCACACATTTCGATCTGAGCGTCGGAAAGAGCCATCGTGCGTGCCAGAATGCCGACCATTTTAGATACCCGTCTGCTGTGTTCGCCGGTCGCTTTTTCGCGGGCGTCAAGCATCTCCACCAGGGTGTTGAAAACATAGTTGAATTTCTGAGTTTGCCGGTTTAAAGCCGATGGATGGATTTCGCCGTCTTCCGAATCAAGGCTGTCGTCCTTGTGCCAGAGCGTTATGGTGTTGCGTCCATTGCGCTTTGATTGATACAGCGCGCGGTCGGCTTTTTTAATCAGATTGTGCAGAGGTCTGGTGCGGATCGGCTTTTCACAGGCTGCGCCGATCGAAAGTGTGACCGGCATACGCGTTTGTCCCGTCGAGAAATTAGTGTTGCGGATATCAATTAATATCCTGTCGGCGGTTTTGGCAACCGCGTCGCAGTCGTTGACCGGCATAGCAATCACAACCTCGTCGCCACCATATCTGCAGATCAGATCAGAGACGCGCAGCATCGATTTGAGAATGGCTGCAAATTTGCGCAGCACGTAATCGCCGACGGCGTGTCCATAGTTGTCGTTGATGATTTTGAAATGATCTATATCGATGATAATTATGCCGATCGACTTATCTTCACGCTCTGCCACCGCTTTAAGCTTACGCAGCTCACGCTGAAAGCCGCGTCGGTTGAGCAGTCCGGTGAGTGAATCCTCCTGTGACAGATACTGCAGTTTTGCTTTGCTTTTTTCCAGTTCGCAGGTGGTCTGCTTGAGTTTGTTGCAGGTTTCCAGCAGATTCTGCTCTTTTTCCTTGAGAATCGCAATCGCCGCACATAATTCACGTTCGAGTTTTTTACGGTGGCTTATATCATAAGATATCTTGAGGTAGTGGCTGATTTCACCTTTTTCGTTGAGGATGGGCGTTACAGAGGTCTGCTCCCAGAAACGTCCGCCATCTTTCCGGCATCCTTCGCTTTCGCCGCTCCAGCTTTCACCGAGCAGGATATCCTGCCAGACAGAGACAATTGTGTTGTGACAGCACTCAGCGCACGTCAGCACGGAGACATCTTTTCCTTTCAACTCTGCCATTTCATAGCCGGTCAGATCGGTGAACTTCCGGTTGACATATTCGATCCGCCCGTCGGCGTTCAGCAGCATGACCGGCATGGGGCCGTCGATTATCGCACTGACGATAAAGCCTGCCGAGGCCGCATCCATTTTCAAAAACCCCGGTATTTTATCTTTTAAACCTGAAATGGTTTTATTTTGTTTCATTTCAACCTTTTTTTTAAACTATCCGATCACTTTCGTCCGTTACGGCGAAACCTAATCCTGATCGAGATACAACTCACCTTTGACACGATAAAAACGGGGGGTATCAGTATTATTAAGCGGCAGAGTCACTGCGGGATATATCAGGTTGTCGGACACAACCTGCCAGCCGGTTGCGTCATTCAGATTGGTCGAAGTTTCAATACTGTAAGCATAAGCGTTATCATCCCAGCTTAAATGCAGCAGTTCTGAATTCATGTCCGATTTTATTACTACCTTGATATGTTGCGGACCGACGCCTAGCAGTTTCAGTGAAACATCGTTGAATGAAACGGTTCCCCCTGTTCTGCTGATGCGGAAATCAATTTCATGCCAACCTCCGGTTGGTATTGTCCGGTTGTAATGACGGGCAGCCGCCGAAAGATGGTTATCGGTTTGTGACCAGGTGGCATCATACAAGCTCAGCAGGTTTCCGCCTGCAATGGTGAAATCAACAGTCCAGTCAGAAACCTGGTGCGGGGTGTTGTTGGAAACCGTCATCCGACACCAGGCAAACTCGGTGTTTTGTGAAACAACGTTTGCCGTGATTGCTTCACCGGGCAGCCAAGCTGATCCGAGATATGCGGTTTGATAATCAGGTGCAAAAGGCGTGTCAACACCGCAGGTATAAAAAACGTGTTTGCCCGGAAAGTAACATTCTACGATTTCATTCTCGGGGAATGGTGTGCGCACCGGGGTTTTGAATGACTGATGTGAAGCAGCTTCTGCCGCCTCTGCCGGATTGAGCATATAATCCACCAGATCATTACAGGTGATAAACCAGGTGTCGGGATGTTGCAGTGCCCAGGTAATGAATTCGTTGAGTGCACCGATACGCCAAGCTTTGTGCTGCGGATTTGAAAGCCATTGAGTATCCCAGACCGCATGAAGAAAAATGCCGTAGGGGGAGCGGTTTCCGTTATAACGGCTCAGAAAATTTTCTTTCCAAAGGGAAACTACCTGGTTTGAGTTCAACGATGAAGGCGGATCGGTCAATGCCAGCGCGACAGAATTGGTGAACTGCACCCAGACCGGTATTTCAAACAGTCCGGGATAGTTTGTGAGCGGTACGTTTGGCGGAGCGGCAATCTGCTGCAGTCCGTTATCGAGCGTGTAGGGCCAGATAAGATTATCCGGTGCCGTGCTGTACATTCCGAGAGCTTCACGCATCGAGGCGTCATAGCGAAAACCTCTTTCGTGCAGCACGCGGAATGTATTGTCGTTCGGATCGACACGCGGTGCCCGGAACCCGTTGATATCTTCGGCGGGTATACCGCTAAGATTGACCAGTATTCTTTTTTCACCCGCGATCTCCTGTCGCCAACGCTCGATTGAACAGGTATGATCGGTGCTGTGCGAGATTGTGTGCAGTGCTATTTCATGGCCCGCGTCATACAGTCGGCGGATAGAGTAATAATCGTAGCCGGCATTGAGTGCGACAAAAAAAGTGGCTTTGATCGTGTCGCCGTTCGGATTGCAGTGATTGGTGAGCACCTGCTGTACCAGATCGTAGGAGTTCAATGTAACAGCATCGTCAAAGGTCAGCAACACAATCTGCGGTGTGTTACTTGGGGCCAGACCGCCGGGTGGAGCGGTGGAAACCGGAACGCTGGATGCCCAAAGCACAGTTTCGGCGCAGCAGACTGCGGCCAAAACTGCCAGCCGCAAACAGATAGTTTGAGCAGCTCTGTTTAATTTTAACATCGCTTCTTCTCCGATATTCAATTTCTTGTTTTCACTTTCTGCCTCAACCTCGGTTTAAAACCTGCCGGTCACGCCGATCATACCCTGCAGCCGTTCATAACTGGGACTTTGAGCCCAGCGGAGTTCACCGAGCAGCTCGAAATTACGGGTTAAAGTCAATGTTCCGCGTCCGCGTGCGCTCCACACGAAATCCCAGCTGGTATCACGCTCCTTTGCATAACCGGCTTCGGCACTTACAAAACCTCTGAGACGCTGCCATTCGCCGCGCAGGGTTGCATGTAGCATGTGCTGCTGCAACTCTTCGGGGGCCCAGTATTCCGGAGGATCGCGATCGCTGTCGGCCACGCGGAAACGCCAGCCTACGCCGAGATAGGGCCATTCATTCACACGATACAGCAGACGTCCATCCAGCAGGGTTGTATCGTTGTCGTCGTTGCGTACAATCTGCATCATGTCGGCGTACAGATCGAAAATGTCGATCAGACGCGAGTATGTTGAAAGGCGATAGGTATCCGCATGGATATCACGCCGCAGTGCTTCGACGGTTTCGATTTCATCGCGTGCGAAAGAGGGTATGATGTAGCCGCTGAGCAGTGGATTCGGCAGGCGCAGCGCAGCGGAACCTCCGATCAAATCATCGACATCATCCATATCCAGCAGCCACAACGATCCTGTGAACCAGGTCTGAGGCGCCAGATAAGCCAGAGTGCGCAATCCATAGCGGGTGCCGTATTCACTGCCGATATCATCGGTGCTCCAGCGGTTGCGATCCGCCAGCATTCCGAGACGGATACGTTCGTTGACAAACATGTCGGCGTTACCACCATATTTGAAGTAATCACGATCTTCATTATCCTGCCATCCTGTGAGATAAAGGGTGATCTGTGATCGGCGTTGCTCACGTACCCGTTCTAATGCAGCGGGAATCATAGTGTTTTCCGGGTCCAGTTGCTGTGCGGTCAGCAGTTTTGCCCGTGCGGTTGGCAGGTCGCCCTGCATATAGGCATTCATGCCCCAGTTGAAGTTGACCTCAGCCGGATCAGCGCCATGTTTTTCAGCTTGTTGGAAAGCGGCATGGGCATCCTCGTGCTGTCCGTTCCAATAAAGCACCCGTGCACGCTCCATCCAGTTAAGAGCCAGGGGATTATGGTTTGTCAGATACTCGGCAAGCTGATCCGTGCTCCACTGCGGCGGCACGCTACGGGCCGGTATACGCAGAGGATCGTAGTGCTCTGATTTGATCAGAAAACCGCAACTGTCAAAATACACTGCATGTGTAAAACTATGTGCGACACTGCCGTGCAGCAGGTCGAAGCTGTTCGTGTTCATATCAAGTGAAAGCTGACCGTAATCGCCACCGGGGTAAATCAGCACACGTTCGTCCCGGTTCTGCAGCATTTTGGATGCGCGTTTTAACTCTGCATCAATCCGGTTGCGGTACTCACTCTCTGTTTCGCTGCTCATCCCGGTATGCAAAGGATGGGTCAGGGCGTTGCCCAGGATCGACTCTTTATAGTCCACCCGCTGACGTCGGTTGCCGGGTATGCCGCCGCAGGCTGGTTGCCAGCGTTTGCTTGAAAGGATAGCACGGGCGTCGGCACTCAGCGGTCTGCCTTCGAGTGTCAGATCAGGTATGGCTGTATTGCCGGCATACAGCACAGCGGCGTGGTGCTCGCGCAAAACGGGGTCGATGGCTTCTATCACACGGGTAGAGGGATCGATCAGAACCATCATTACACGCAGTTCATCCCCTCCGGATGCGTCATTCTGAGTGAAGCGGTTGACAAAGGTGTAACCTTGTCCGGCGAGGTGCTGTATGTGCTGAGTGATCTGTTTCACGGAGTTACGTCCGGCATACGGTGTTCCATCAGGTGAGTTATAAACCAGGATCGGCATGACACCCTGCTTCAGAGTATCATTTTCTTTACGCAGAATTTTGAGAGCCTGGCGGTATTTTTGTTGCTCGGCCAGCGAGTTGGCGTAGTGGCGCCATACTTCGGCGTTATGCGGTTGAATCAATGTTCTGCGGTACGCGAGTTCAACAGCCTGCTCGACAGCCGCTGATTGTGTGACCGCGATGCGCAGTGCCTTCAAGGATGGAACGAAGTATGGATTACGCGCGAGCAGCTCGCTGTGGAACTGAACGACCTCATTGGTGGCAGCCATGTTCTCCAGCATCCGTCCGGCCAGCAGAGTCATCGGGACATGTCCCGGATCCTGAATCAGAAACTTACGAGCTGCAGCGAGAGTTGATTGAGCGTCACAGCCCATTCGTTCCCGGCTTTCGGCAAACACTCTGAGCAGGCTTTGCGATTCTTTCAGCTTGAGACCCTGATCGGCCCATTCGGCAGCCCGGCGATACTCTCCGCAAGCTGAGGATGTTTCAGCAAGTGCTTCAAACAGCCGGTAATCCTGGATGATTTCAGTTGCTTCCCGCAGAACGTCAATCGCCTGGTCGGGTCTGTCAAGTTTAACCAGAGTGCTTGCGGTACTGATGGCATAATAGGCCGATTCGGGATTTTCGCGTTGCAGTACTCTCCACTCTTTCAGTGCCAGGCGGTGATCACCCTGGGCGGTCAAAAGTTCAGCTAGGTAGGAGCGCAGAGTGGTTTCACCCGCCGCGACACGCTCGGCGAACCACTGTGTCTGCAGCTGTGCATCAGCGACTCTGTTTTGATTCAGGAGCGATATGAAGAGAACCTTGCGCAGGGCAGGTTGATCAGGATTGAGATCAATGCTCTCCTGCATCAGATCAGCGGCTACGGCGTTATCACCGTTCCGGTCGGCGCGGATGCCCTGGATGCCCTTGATGACCGATGGATCGGAGGCGCGTTTTTCATTGCAGTCCATCCATTTCAGCGGACTTTTTTCTTCAACCTTCTCGGCCAGCAGCACCGCCCATATCCAGCAACTGCGGTCGGGGTCGCGTTCGAGCAGTTCACGATAGATGCGCAATGCCTGGGTATGATTTTCGTCGAGACGCAGTTTCGTTGCTGCGACCTCCATGATCTCAGCGATATGTCGGGTGTAGGGCTCAACGGAATCCAGTTTCGCTTCAAGCTGCCCCACCAGTTCCGGAGTATCCGTTTCGCTGGCATTCAGCCGGAGTGTTTTCAATGCCAGCTCGGCATTTTCAGTCGAGCATTTACCCGGCGCAGAGAGCAGCGGTGAGAGATATCTGCGCAGTTCACCGAATTTTCCGTTTCGAGCGCGGACGTATGCCAGGTTTACGCCGACAGGCGGTGTCCGGTTGCCGTTTTGCCAGATGTAATCAAGTATAGGCAGAGCAGCTTTGACCCTTTTGTTGCGAACCAGCTCGATCGCCAGTTCGGCCGGGGAGTTCTGCGAATCAACTTTACGCATGAATGTCACAGCTTGTTCACCTTGATTCTCTTCTCCTAGTCGTGCGACAACCTGAAAGATCACCTTTTCGCGTTCATCCACGCCGTCGTGTACGGCCTGCTCCAAGTGTTTCACGGCCGCTGTATGCTGCGAATCCTCCCACAGCAGCCAGCCCAGATCGCGTCGTACGGCGTGTTCATCCGGATGCTGCTTCAAAACCTTGCGGTAGGCCGCCATTGCTTGTGCACCGTTACCGCCTTTCTGATAGAGCAGGCCCAGAGCACGCCAGGACGCGGCATCCGCCGGCTGGTCCGCCACGATTCGACGCAGTGCTTCAATGGCATCTTTTTCCCGGCCCAGCCGCGTCAATGCGTCAGCTAATCCGCGCCACGAGGCTGTATCGGAGGCATCAATTGCGACTGCGCGTCGCAAAGAGACGACCGCGCTGTCAAAATTTCGCATTGATGATTGCAGTGCTCCGAGCTCGCGCCAGCCTGTGCGGTTTTCCGGTTCCAGCTGCACAATTTTCCTGTAGGCCTCTTCCGCCTCGACATACTTTTGTTCCTCCACCAGCCAGGTGGCCAGATCGCGCCAAGCCGAAGTTGCTTCCGGTTTGAGGTTGAGATAGCTCCGCAGTGCATCAACTGCCTGTTCGTGTTGGCCGCAGTGCCGGAGAGCAAGGGCAAGCCCACGCCAGGCGGTCTCATCCTTCGCGTTCATTTCGATCGTCCGTCTGAAGGCTTTGGCCGACTCCTCCGCTTTGCCGCCGCGGTAGAGGGTTACGCCCAGCTGACGCCAGGCGGGGGGATGCGCCGGATCCAGTTCAACCGCTTTTTCAGCGTGCTGCAGGGCCTGTCCGATTTTGTCGTCGGCCAGCGCGCTCTGTGAATCTCTGAGCAGCTGAGCCACGCTGACCGCCTCCTGGCCGTTCGCAATCCCGGTGAACGATCCGATTGTGAACTTCAGCAGCAGCAGAGTGCATATTACCGTTTTATATATTTTCATTGTGTGACTCCTTTCATTTAGACGAAAACGAATCAATCCGTTGGATAGACCTCGGAGCTGATGAGCCTGAAATTCCGACAGTTTCAATCTGAGCCAGCCGGTAGGCGGGCACCGTGCGCAGCAGAGTGTCGAGCACAAATTCCGTTTCCTTGGCGTCACCATTGATAATAATCACTTCATCACGATATTGATTAGCGGTCAAAGCACCCCACTCTATTGCCTGGGCAGGATTCAGCAGGTGAAAAACACGGTAGCCGCGGGTGCGTAGCTCATCTGCGATTTCCGGTAATGCTCCTTCGAGCAAGACAGCAGGAAGCAGCATTTTCAGATCGCGTTGACGGAGCATCTCATCAATTTCGGCAATCCACTGCACTCCATCCTGGCTGCTTACATCGCTTCCGCCGCTTAGCAGCGGATAGGTATGTATGCCTCTGACCGAGGCGTACAGCAGGGCTTGTTCATCGGCTCTGGAGAGTTCCGGTTTTTCGGCGGCTTTGAACCACTCCGGCACTATCGCCTGCAACTCCTCCGGCCCGGCGGCTTTGATCTGATCCTGATTATCGGTAATCAACCAGCGTTCTGTCAGGGGACGGGCACTGAAATCACCCGCTTCCGCCACGCCTTGCTGAGCACCGATGCCTACTCGACCGCGCTGTGTGGCGGAAGAAAGCGGCAGGTTCGCAGCTATCTGATTTCCGTCCAGCCACAGCCAGGCACGGTTGTTACGTATGCGCAAACGCAGTTGATACCCGCCGGATTGTTGATCTGTTGGTGCGGCACGCTCACGAAAGAGGGTGATCACACGATTGTCTGAGCACTCCTGTACAGCTACTTCGCCATCCCTCAGAGTTACACGCAGCCAGGAGCGCGGCGACGAGGCGCGTGCGTAGAGTGATGCAATACTTTTTTCAGTGCCCTGCATGCTCGCGGTCACCTCGCAGTCGCGCCAGTTTTCAGTGCCTCGCAACCAGGCGGACGCATCGCTGTTGAGATGCAACTTGTTCCGGCGTATTTCGGCGTCGCCCTCAAATGCCCACTCCGTGACAGAGCCGATTGACTTCACGGCAGTAGTGCGTGGTCGGTTTGAGTTCAATTCCTTCAGCAGCCGTTCGGGAGTCCAGTTGCCGGGAACACGCAGTCTGGTTAGTGTCCAGGGGTCGCTGCCGGGACCGTTGAAAGCATTGGAACTTCCGATGAAAGCCAGATCAAAGTGACGTACTACGGCTTCACGATTTACCGCTTCGGCGAGTGCGTCCGCATGCGCACCCTGTCCCGCATCGGCAAATGGATAGAGATAGAGTGCAACCGGGGCGGCGGATGCCTCCCTGAGCAGGCGGGCTGAGCGTTCGTAGTCAAGCTCAATACGCTCGCGGAATGCCTGTGCGGTTTCAAGTTGTCCATCTGCGTTCAGTATCCGCCGTCGTGTCAGAAAACGCCGCTCCTCCTCCGGTGCAGTACCCTCCGTCGCAGTGACCGCCCGGTGTCCCATGCTTCCGACCCGCCACTGCGGCAGTTCGGTTATTCTGGCGATATCCTTTTTGCGCAGGTAAAAACTGCCCCACTTGCTCATTACATCGGTCGGTACTGTCAGAACAGCGGTGAACCCGGTACGCTGGAGAATCGGAGTCGCTCGGATGAAGGCCTCTTTGCGCCCTCCTTCAAATATAATCAGCAACGCCTTCTCCGGCAGAGGGGAACGTTCATCCAGACAGGCCCGCAGATCTTCCGGATACACCGTCCGGTAGCCGGCCTGGCGCAGTGCAGTCAACTGGACTTCGAGTTGTTTTGCAGAGGGATAGACAGCATTGCTCTTGCGTGTTATACCGGGATAGGAGATCACAGTGATTCCATTCCAGTTGCGCCAGTCAGCTGGATTGTAAGCCGGCTGAGGTGTTGGCCGCAGAATAATAAACATTACAAATGCGGCTAGGGCTGCCACGATCAGCCATTGAAAAGCGATCAGTAATTTTCTCATATCAGGCCTCCTTATTTACGGGTTACCCATGCATTACGCCAGCAGGTCAGAACAGCCCAGGGTGTCTGCCACACAAGTATGAACATGTAATAAAAGCAGAATACCGTTCCGTAAAACCAGAGCCGTGAGCGCCGGTAAAGCAGATAGGTGCTGCTCATCAGGGCGCTCATCAGGGTTATGCCGATGATATACATCAACGGAGAGGTGCGCTGCACCAGAGGTATGTATATCAGGGCGCGCACAACAATAGCCGGTCCCATCAGCGGCAGAATGAATCCGAGATAGAAGGAGAGCGCCATCAGCGGCTCTTTGCGCCACATGAAGGTCGAGGCGATCAAACTTTCTCTGAACCATGAGCGCTTCCAGCGCATCTGTTGTTTGAGAAACTCGCCATGCTTTTCAGGCACCATGGTGGTGACGCGAGCTTTGGATTCATAAACCACCTTGTAGTTGCGCCGCAACAGACTGTTGGTCAGAGAGCGGTCATCACCGAAGGTGGCTGCCGCACCCAGAAATCTCTGATTCAGCCACTCCGGCAATATTGTCTGCAGCACCTCAGCGCGGTAGGCCGAGATCGGCCCGGAGAGACAGGTTACACTATTGAAAACACTCTCAGCGGCTTTCATTACCCGGAAGGCGATGAAATAGCGAACCGCCTGCATGCGGGTCAGTCTGTTCGACCAGATGTTTTCAACATCACAGTGCCCGGTCACAGCCGCCACCGCCTGATCAGAGAATCGGTTCACCAGATTGCGCAACGCCGAAGGCTCCACAAAACTGTCAGAATCAATAAAAACAACGATCTCTCCGGTGGCCAGCGCGACACCGGTAGCCAGCGCATGACGCTTGCCTGCGTTTTTATCCAGCCCCAGAACCACAAGCTCAGGGTAGATCTTCTGTGCAGCCTTCATTTTCATCAGGGTGTCGTCGGTGCTACAGTCGTCAACGGCGATAACCTGCAGACGCTCACGCGGATAGTCCGACTCCATCAACTGGCGCAGTGTGCGTTCGATCTGTTCCTCTTCATTGCGCACCGGCACCACTACCGATAGGGCTGGCAGTTCGGACAACGGTTTGGCGTCGCTGTAGAACGCCGCGAAAAGAAAGCGGCTGAGCAGATAACTGCCGACCAGCAGGCTGTAAAGAAAGACCGGCACATCAAACCAGAAATAGTAGTAGTTTTCATATTTGATCAACAGAACAGCACTTGCGCTGACTATCAGCATGACAGCCGCCAGACAGCGCAGATAACTCCAGGAGCTCCTTTTGTAACGATCAGCCAGGTCCTGCTCAAACGCCAGCCCGATCAGCGGCGAATCATCATCACGATGACGTACCTGCGCATTGGTGGCGACAACCCCCTGGATGAATTCCTCAGGCATTGCACCCTCAGGTATGCGGAACTTCATCTTCAGGCGCTTTTCATCCGGTGGCACATCCGGTGCCTCGATCAGCAGTCCGCCACTGGAAATGTCGTGCACTGTGGCACTGTACTCACGTGCGTTTTTGCCTTCGCCGACAAATATGCGGATTGGAAAATCGGCCAGAAAACGCTGCGATCTGCGGCGGTCAGAGTAGTTTTCACGCGACCTCGAACGCAACCTTCTTTCGGGTACCGGTTCAGGGTATTTCTGAGTCTCTCTTTTCATGTTTGTCATTCCTTTCAGAAAAACCGCGTTGCTTAATCTAATTACATTGTTTTCTCTTTTGCGCTCATTTTCTCTAAAAGATAGGACGTTGTCAATAATAAAACATAGGTATTTGTGTGTTTTGTAAATCGTTGTAATATATCACCTTGTGATACAAACGCGGTTTTTCCAGCTGTTTAAAAGATAAAAAAGTTCAGCAATTTCTTGTTTTGTCGGCTTCAAACTGCGAAAATACCTTTAGATTCAAACGCAAGGTGAAACAGAGGTAAATTTATGATAAAACTTGGATATGTGGCAGCGGGTTTGCTGATTTTATGTGGCAGCAGCGCAGGAGTTTTTGCGGATGATCGTCCCAACATTCTTTTTGTTTTCACTGATGATCAGCGCTACGACGCGATGTCGGTTGTTCAGCGTGAACAAGGCGAGAGGGCGCGTTTCCCCTGGCTTGAAACATCAAATATGGACAAACTGGCCGCTGAAGGTGTACGTTTCCGAAACGCCTTTGTAGTCAATTCTCTCTGTTCGCCGAGTCGGGCGGTCAATCTGACCGGCCGTTACAATCATCTGAATGGCATCGCGTCCAACTTCCGTGACTTCCCGGTTGACAATGTGACTTACGCCACGCTGTTACGCGATGCCGGTTACGCCACGGCCTACATCGGCAAGTGGCATATGGGCAGCCAGAAGGAGCGTCCCGGTTTTGATTATGCCGCTTCATTCATCGGACATTCACGATATTTCAATCCTGAGTTTATTGTCCAGGGCAAAAAGGTGCCTCATACCGGGTGGATCGATGATATCACCACCGATTATGCGATTGACTATCTCAAAAGCCGCAAAGGATCAGAACAGCCTTGGCTGATGACCGTCGGTTTCAAAACGCCGCATGGTCCTTTTGAGCCGCCGCCGCGTACGCAGCAGCTTTATGAAAATGAGCTGGCCAGAGTGGTGCCCAATTTCAACGCTCCCGCACCCTACGCCAACGAGAAATTCAAGCAGAATATCGCCGGGCGTGAGTTGGAGGAAACAATCAGGACCAACCTGGGCTACTTCCGCTGTCTGACGGCGGCTGATCAATGTTTGGGGCGTCTGCTGGATGCTGTTGATCAGAACGGGTTCCGTGACAACACGGTTGTGATCTACACCAGCGATAACGGTTTTTATCTGGGTGAACACGGATTGGGCGACAAGCGCAGCGATTATGAAGAGAGTCTGCGTGTACCCTTCATAGTACGCTACCCTCCCCTGGGCGACGCGGCCAGTGGCCGCATCTGTGACCGTATGGTACTCAATCTCGATCTACTCCGGTCACTGCTTGATTTCGCCGGGGTTGAACCGCCCGGTCAGATTCAGGGTCGCAGCTGGAAGCCGTTGCTTGCCGGTGATGTTGAGGATTTCCGCAAGTCCTGGTTTTTCGAATATTTCGCCGAGGCGCAGCGTGGTTCACGGATACCGGATATCTATGGAGTGCGCACGGAAAATTCCAAATTGGTTGTCTATCCCGGTCATCCAGAGTGGACGGAGATGTTCGATCTGGCGAAGGACCCTTATGAAATCAATAATCTCTATAACAATGCTGAACACGCCGCAATGCGTTCCGGTCTGGAAAAGGAGCTGGAGCGGTTGCTCAAGGAGGTCGAATATGTGGTGCCGGAATACACGGACCGCCCCTATTGGTGGGATCTGCCCGGCGGAGCGGATTGGAAGCCGGATGCCGCACCGCATCTCAAACTCGCGATTTCGCCAGCGGGAGTCGACGGTAGGATGGTGGTCAGTTCAGTTAATAAAAACGAACGTGCCGAAGTGAAGAATGCGGTCAAGGTGGTTGATACCGGAGATGGTTTCCACGCCTTTGATTTCAGCGGCGGCGGCTTTATCGAGGTCGGCAAACCAGCTTCCGTTGACCCATCGATGAAGGCTTTTACACTCGAGGTTGCGGCGAATATCGACGGTTCAGGCAATGGTGTGCTGGTTGGCAGCGGCGGAGCTTCACTCGGTTACTGCCTGGCGGTCAGGCAGGGGCGCGTGCTTTTTGCTGTCAATGCAGGCAACAGACCGGTCGTTCTTAAAACCGCGAAACCTCTGAATGGTTGGATCAATATTAGTGCCATTCTATGTGCCGACAGGTCGGTTGAACTGCTCGTAAACGGCATGCGGGTTCAACGCAAACACATAGCCGCCTTTATCACAAAGGTGCCGAATGACACCATGCAGATCGGAGCGGACAAGGGCAGCCCTGTGCTGGCAGAACCGCTCGGTCAATTCAAGGGTCTGATCAGAAGCGTCAAATTTTACAGTGGTGAGAAACGCTGAGTGTTGGTGATAGAGATGAAAAGCTTGATTTTAGCAGCTTTAGTTGCGACTCTCCGTCTGAGCATAAATGCAGACAGCGTGCGTTTTGTATCTCAGAGTGCGCGTGATATCCCGATAGAGGCTGAAGTTGATGTTCTGGTTGTCGGCGGCTCGACTGCGGCTGTGGCCGCAGCTCAGGCTGCGGCTACAGTCGGCGCTTCGGTTTATCTGATCGCGCCGCGTCTGTATCTGGGTGAAGAGATGTGCGCGACTCTGCGTCTCAAAGACACAGCCGGCAAAAAAAACTCGCATCCTCTGTTGAAAGAGATATATGATCGGGGAGATCCCGCCAAACCAGCTGCGGTTAAAGCCGTATTGGTGCGCACTCTGTTTGATGCCGGCGTCAACTACATCTATGGTGCCTATGTCACTGATCCGCTGTTTGATCGGGGGGGCGTTATCTGCGGCGTGATCATGGCCAATCGCGCCGGACGTCAGGCGGTTATCGCTAAAAGCGTGATTGATGCGACTGATTACGCCTGGCTCTGCCGCATGGCTGGTTGTGCCATTTCACCCTGGCCGGGCGGTAAGGTTACCTTCTCGCGTTCACTCTATGACGCAGTAACGAAAGGCAAACGAAAGTTTTCCGGACGTCGCAAGAAACTCACGATTGATATGCCGGATTTCTCTTTTGCATCACTCAACCGGGCTGAAGACCTGGCGCGTGTGCAGACTGCCGCTTCCGATCTGCTACGCGGTGCAGAACGTCTGTTCTGTGTGCCGCCGCTGTTTGTCACCTGTCAGGGCAGTGCTGCCGATGATTTGAAAAGCTTCATTCCGGTCGATCAGAGTCGCCTTTATGTACTGAGCGGTATGGCCGGTGTTTCACGTGATGAGATAGCGCGACTGCTGCACCCCGGTGCTCTCATCTCCGCCGGCGTGATGGTCGGTCGCGCGGCGGCGGCTGCTGCTGCCCGGGAAATAACGTTGGGTGATATTCATGTTAAATCGAATAAGCAACCGGTGGAAACGGACGGGGATGTCCACGAGATATTGGAGGGCTCACGATCGGTTGCCGCCGGTGGAACACGCAAATTGCAGATTGGTGCCACAGCTGTTCCGGTTATTGCGTCGGTTGATGTGGTTGTGGTGGGTGGAGGGACGTCGGGAGCCGCGGCGGCGATTGCCGCTGCCCGCCGTGGTGCCGCGACCATGGTGATTGAGTACCAGGAGGAGTTTGGCGGAGTGGGTACGCTCGGCCAGATCACCAAGCCCTACCATGGACGTAAAATCGGATTTGCCGCTGAAGTGCCCTTTCCGCAAAGAGTTGAAGCTAAAATGCAATGGTACCGCGATGAAATGCGCAAAGCAGGTTGTCGAATGCTGCTCAGTACGCTTGGTTGCGGTGCCTTTGCCGACGGCTCAACTGTGAAAGGCGCGGTCGTCTGCACACCCGAGGGACGCGGTGTGATTCTGGCCGAAGTTGTGATCGATGCCACCGGCAACGCCGATGTAGCGGTAGCGGCCGGTGCCAGCTATCGCTACGGCACCATTGAAGCGGGAGATATCGCACTGCAGGGCACCGGGCTCTCAACCCGAACTCCCGGCAAGAATTTCAACAACAGCGATTACCTGCTGGTTGATGAGAATGACATGACCGATGTGCGCCGTGCGCTCTCTTCGGTATTTCTGGCCAACCAGCGTAATTTTGATGTCGGAACCCTGATCCTCACACGGGAACGTCGTCGCATAGTCGGCGATTTCACTATGCGTTATATCGATCAGATTGCGGAGCGTACCTACCCCGACTCGATTGTATTCTCCGGTAGCAGTTATGATTCACATGGTTATCCCAGCTCACCGTTTTTCGCTCTGCTGCCGCATGATAATAAATCACGCAAGAAGAATCACCCCGCACCCGGCGGTACCTGCTATACACCCTATCGCTCGCTGCTGCCTGCAGGATTGAATAACATCCTGGTCATCGGTCTGGCTATCAGTATGGATCGCGACGCATCGGCAATGGTGCGTATGCAGCTCGATATGGCTAATCAGGGCTATGCCGCCGGAGTGGCGGCAGCTCTCTGCGCCTCTGAAAACAGCCCTCCGCGTGATGTTGACCTTTCCAGGCTACGCACCCATTTGATTGAGATCGGAGCACTCGACAAGCAGGTGCTGAACCATCAGGACTCTTTCCCGCTTCCCGACCCGAAGATCGCCGACGCGGTTGCCGATTACCTCAGTTCAACCAATCCGCAACAGGCTGGCCGGGCGCTGGCTATAATACTAGCCCATCCCGATCGTGCTTTGCCGCTGCTGCGCCGGAGTTTCAAGCGGAATGAAGGGCAGCCCAGATTGCTCTGCGCTCAGGTGCTCGGAGTGCTGGGCTGCAGAGATGGAGTCGATTATCTTGTGCGTACAGCCCGCATGATCAAGAAGTGGGAGGACAAAATTTTGCAGGGTTCCATGGCACCCTATGCCCATCTTCCGACACCTCAGGATTCGGTTATCATTGCACTGGGTTACGCCGGCGACTCTGCCGCTGTGCCGGTGCTGACCGATCTGACCGGGCGTCTCGACGCCGAGGTCACGCTTTCGCATCATCGTGCTGTCGCTCTGGCCTGGGAGCGTTTAAAGAGTCCGCTTGGAGCCGAGGCACTCGCACGATTGCTGGCAAAACCGGGAATGCGCGGTTACGCCATGACCGGAATCGTCCGTTCCGGCAAGGTCGAGGAGCGTACCAGCGCTCTGCGTGAAATCACACTCGCTCGTGCCCTCTACCGCTGCGGTGATTATAATGATATCGGCGCGGTCATTCTGAAGGAGTATCAGAACGATCTGCGCGGACTGTTCGCCCGCCATGCCGACGCCGTTCTCGCTGGCGAGTAAGGTTCTTGAAATTTTTTATTTTAACTGAGTCAGTGCGTCGCGGGCGGCGTCGCGCAGTATTTCCGGCAGGGCGGGGTGGATGAATATCAGATCCAGCATATCATTGAGAGTGGCTCTGCTTTTCAGCAACGGAATCATCATATGCAGCAGCGTGGCGGCATCGTGGCCCATGATCTGACAACCCAGAATCAGGTGATCGGAG
Organism: Kiritimatiellia bacterium; assembly: GCA_018399555.1. Classification (GTDB taxonomy): domain Bacteria; phylum Verrucomicrobiota; class Kiritimatiellia; order RFP12; family UBA1067; genus M55B167. The sequence goes on from JAGYOL010000007.1 coordinate 34,485, forward strand.
CGGTGCACAATAATCTTGGCGAATCCTTCACGATAACCTCGTGCGATACCGGCATTGCTCTCGGCGAAATCGGATCGTCCGATTGCAATTTCATTACGATATTCCGCCACGTCCTGTTCGCGCAAGCCCACCCCGGCAATCTCCGGATGAGAGAAGATAGCATGCGGCACAGGACCGTAATCAAGCGGTCTGATTGGTTCACCACTGATAAGATGACGCACCAGATAGGCCGCTTCATAGTTGGCTGTATGCCGAAACAGGTGGTTGCCGACCACATCGCCGAGGGCGTAAACACCCGGTGCATCGCTTTGTAATGTCGAGTCAACCAGGATATGCCCTGCATCGTCAACTCTGATGTCGGTGTTTTCCAGCCCCAATTCCCGCGTTGCCGGTTTTATTCCGGTGCAGACCAGGATCGCATCACCGCGGACCGTTCGGCTCTCTGCGTTTGTAGAGTCGCATTTCAGGGTGAAGATGCTGCCGTCATATTCAACTGAACGGAGTTGTGCGCCCATGTGACACTTGTGGCGTTGGGTGTAAATCCGGTTGAAGTGCTGTGAAATTTCGTCATCCTCTTGCCTAAGGAAGCGGCTCCGCACAATATATTCAACCTTGCTGCCAGCCGCACCGTAGGCGTAACCAAGCTCGACCGCGATGTAACCGGCACCGACCACAATCAAACGATCAGGCAGAATCGGATTGCTGAGGGCCTCGGTGCTGGTCATATAGGGGGTTCCGGCCAGTCCGGGAATCGACGGAATATCCGGCTCGGCACCGGTCGCAACGACAATGCGCGGAGCACTCAGCCGCGCTTCGCAAACCCGTATAACGTGGTTGCTTTCAAATACCGCGCTGCCCTCGAAGCGTTCCAGTCCATCAAGGTCGGCAAGCGATTTCACGATGCCCTCCCTAATCTCAGCGACCGTGGTTGAGATGCGTTGAACGAGATCGGAAAAGTTGATCTCTGGTTCCGAAACTTCAATGTTGATATTGGCGGCACGGCGGATTGTGTTGGCAAGCTCACCGGGATAAATGATCATCTTGGAGGGTATGCAGCCGCGGTTCAGGCATGTACCTCCCAACGGCCCCCTTTCGATGAGTGCCGTGCGAAACCCCTTTCGGGCTGCGGCGGTCGCAACCATCATGCCGCCGCCGGAACCGATGACGATCAGATCAAACTGTTTAATCTCTCTGTTCAATTTCCTGCCCCTGTTCTGAAAGGTAAACTTTTAATTTCAATCAAACGGAATAGCCGCTTCAATCCATCGGCAGCGTCTGACCGCACATCTTACTGTTAATGGTGTCCGGAATAAAGTGCAAAGACAGAGAGTTGTCTGACCTTTTTCACTTTTCCTTTCTGCAATTTTTTGGTTGATTTCGCTCACGATTTATGCAAACATCTGCATGGTTAATTCGAATCGGTGTATCGACACGCGGCTAGAGTGTCAAAACGGAGGACTAAAAAGAATCTCATCATCATCAGTCACTTAAAGAGTCGCGGTGTCATCTTGAGCCGCGGCTCTTTTGTTTCATGGCTCGTGTGTTTCATGGCTCGTGTGTGCCTGCGCGATTATACGTACAGCTGCGTGTGCAAAGTTTTGTTGAGTTTACTTAAGCACTCAGGTATCATTGCGACAACTGTTTAACATAAGCGAGGTTTATAATGCAGTTTAAATCTGTGATTCTTATAGGTGGCTTGTTTCTGTGTGCTGTGTTGTGCGGTTCAGCTCTGAGTGATGAGCGACCGAATATACTGTTATTTATTACCGATGATGAGAGCTGGATGGAGCGCAGTGCCTATGGCTGGTCCACATTGCCGACGCCGCACTTTGATCGTGTGGCGCGTGACGGGGTTCTTTTCACGCAGGCCTACACGTCAGCTCCCTCTTGTGCGCCCTCCCGCGCTGCGACACTGACCGGACGCAATTTCTGGGAGTTGGATCAGGGGGCCTTTATTCAGGCCTGGGTGCCGGATCAATTCCCTGTCTTTCCCGCTTTGCTTGCGCAGGCCGGTTATCATATCGGTCATACCGGCAAGGGATGGGGACCCGGCGTTTCACCGGAGGGGGCGCACAAATCACCCTCCGGACCGAGTTACAACAAAATTACAATTCCCAAAGAGCGGCGTGTAAAACACATGTCGTCGATTGATTATGCCGCTAACTTCAAAGCATTTCTGGAAGTACGCGGGGAGGATCAGCCCTTTTATTTCTGGGTCGGCACACAGGAACCGCATAGTCCCTACGATAAAGAGAACTACAAGCGTCTCGAGCGGGAGTTCGCTTTCAAACTGGATGATATCTCGATGCCGGCATTTATGGAGGATACACCGCAGACCCGCCGCGCACGCGCCAACTTCCTATACGAAATCTGTTACGCCGATGCTCAGCTCGGGCGAATCCTCGAAACTCTGGCTGAAAGCGGTGAACTGGACAACACCCTGGTCTTTGTAACTTCGGATAACGGTACTGCCATCAGGAATTTCGCCAAGGCTTCGCCGTACGAGTGGAGCTGTCATGAACCGCTGGCCGTGATGTGGCCGAAAAGGGTACCCGGAGGACGCACTGTGACCGACTTTGTTTCTTTCCGTGATTTCGCACCGACAATACTCGCCGCCGCCGGTGTTGATCTGCCTGAGAGTATGTCCGGTTCCACTCTGCTGCCGCTACTCTTTTCCGAGAAGAGCGGACGAATCGAAGCGAATCGGAACTTTATTGTGCATGGCCTTGAGTGGCATGGCGAATTTGATCCTGCCAGTCGTTCCCACCGTACTTACCGCAACGACCGCTATGCCTACATCGTACGTTATTCCAACAAGCTGCCTCCTGAAAACGAGATAGCCGCCGATGCCGAGATAAGTTCCGAAGAACTTTATGATATGCGGAAGGACCCCTGGCAGCGTGAAAATTTAATCGGCAATCCCGAGTATGCGGCAACTCTGAAAGAGCTGAAATCCGGCCTGAAAGAGTATGCCCTGAAAACCGGTGACCCCAGATTCACCGGCAGGATGAAGGTTTTCCGGGAGACCCGCGCTTTTGTTCAGGAGCGTAAACGCGGCGGTTATAAACGTTAGCGTCCATTCTGCCGGTATTTCGCTTATTCGGATTCAGGTTCTTGACTACGGAGGGTGATGAGATGCGTGGATTATTGATTTTTGTGACAATGCTTGTTTTATTCAGCACCATGTTGGAAGCGAAGCAGGAGCGTCCGAACATTGTCTGGCTGACAACAGAAGACAACTCGGCCTGCTGGTATCAGCTCTATAATCCTGAACAGGGTGCGGCTATGCCCGTTATCGAGCGTCTGGCGCGTGAAGGCATTGTGTTCAACAACGCCTACTCATGCGGTGCGGTGTGTTCAGTGGCCCGCAGCACGATTATATCGGGCTGCTATGTGCCGCGTCTGGGTGCTCACTGGCACCGCCGTCAGGTGGCGGTGCGTATGCCGGAAAATCTCCACATGTTTCCCTATTATCTGCGTCAGGCCGGATACTACACCGCAAATAACCGCAAAGAGGATTATAATTTCGACCCCTCCGACAAAGCCGGGGTCTGGGATGAATCCTCCGGCAAGGCTTCTTATCGCAAGCGCAAAGCGGGGCAGCCCTTTTTCTATGTTCAGAATTTTACAGAAACCCATGAGAGCAAGCTGTTCGCAGCTCTGCCGGAAGGGGTCGAGCGCACTGTTGATCCCGAGCAGATTAAACTCTTTCCCTATCACCCCGACACCCCCCTTTTTCGTGAGAAATACGCTCAGTATCTCACCCTGAACAGTTATGTAGACCGGTTGATCGGCCGGGTTGTTGAGCAGTTGGAAGAAGATAGCCTGCTGGATGACACCTTCATCTTTCATTATGGCGATCATGGTGGTGTTCTGCCCGGCGGCAAGAGTTACGCCCGCAATGATGGACTGCAGGTGGCGATGGTGGTGTATGTGCCTGAGAACTGGCGGCATCTGGCACCAGCGGAGCGTGGGTCGCGAGTGGACGGTATCGTTGAGTTTGTTGACCTGTCCGCTACGGTGCTGAATCTGGCTGGCGTTGCTATACCTCCTGAAATGGATGGCAGACCCTTTATGGGAGCCGGAGTTACACTCGATGAGCTCAACCGGCGTGACACCGCCTTCGGCCATGCCGACCGGTTTGATGAGAAGTATGATATGGTGCGCTTTTTGCGTAAGGGAAAATATACTTACTGGCGTAGCTACCAGCCTTTCAACTTCGACGGCCTGTACAATTTTTACCGTTATAAACAACCGGCGTTTCGTGAGTGGCGTGACTTGGCTTTGAAAGGCACTCTGAATGATGCTCAGAGTGCTTTTTACCGGGCGCGCCCTCCCGAATCGCTCTTTGATATTGAAAAGGATCCGCATGAAATCAACAATCTCGTTCCGGACCCAGCTTATCATGAGGTTCTGATGGATATGCGTGAGTCAATGCGCAAACGTGTCAAGTCGCTGCCGGATTTGGGATTTTACGCCGAACCGGAGTTTCTGCGGCGCAGCGGCGGTAACGGAAAATCTTTTGGAGAAAGTCATAAAGAGAGGATCGGCACTCTGGTCGATATAGCCGATCTGCAGTTGCACCCCTTTCCTGAAGCAAGATCCAGGATCGCTCAGACTCTCGGTTCGCCGA
>JAGYOL010000070.1 GCA_018399555.1 Kiritimatiellia bacterium
ATCAACAAGTATGACGGGTTCAGCCATTTCCGTTGACGCGCATGCGCATCGCGGGAAGCGCCAAGGCTTCGCCGGACAAGCCGACCTCTGACCCCTCCCGGTTCTAAGTATTGTAATCATAAATATTAGAGCGGTGTTTCTCTGATTTCCAGGCCACCTTAACCAGCCAGCAGGTCGCACCGAAGACCGACAGCAGACAGAAACGAGTGACCAGCACCCACCAGAATGCGGCACCTTCATAGAGCGGCCGCCACTCTCCGTCAACCTTCCTGATCATCAGGATTGTGCTCCATCCATCGGTGACTAGCCAGCTGAACAGAATCAGAAAGAGGAAGAAGGGAGTGCACCACTTCATTACATACTTCAGAAACACCGGCAATCGCAGACGTGCGCTGCGGTGAATCTCCTGCCAACCCCGGTCGACACCGAAGAAAAACGCGAAAAAGAGCGACTCCACAAGGCCGAAGAGCGGCAACCCGAACGAGCTGAACCAGAAATCCATTTCATCGATTACGCATTTACCGAAAATCGCCAGATTAGCGAAAAGAAAAGTAAGCGCACCGAGCACAAGCACGCACCGCCGGCGGTCAAAGCCGAACTCATCCTGCAGAAATGAGAGCGACGGCTGGATAATGGAGACCGAGCTGGTACAACCGGCGATAAAGAGCAGAAAAAACCAGGCGAATCCTATCAGCGGCCCCCCCGACATACCTTTGAATATCAAAGGGGTGGTTTTAAATGCCAGCCCAAATGTTCCGCCTGCAACTGCCTCGGTGGTTCCCGCCGGTCCGAAAAACATATATGCAGCGGGGATCACAATGGATGCTCCCAGAACCAGCTCGGCAAATTCATTGAGAAATGCCGAGGTGGTTGAAGCGGTCAGGACATCATCGCGGCTCTTCATGTAAGAGGCATAGGTAAGCAGTGTGCCGATGCCGACCGAAATGGAGAAGAAAACCTGTCCGGCCGCCGCCAGCCAGACCCGGGCTGACCTCAGTGCGCTGAAATCGGGATTCCACAGAAATCCGAGCCCCTCACTCAGATTCCACTCTGGTTTGACCGGCGCATCCAGCGTAAAAACTCTGAACACCAGTATGACCGCCACAAAAAAGAGCAGCGGCATGGCAAACTTGCAGAAACGCTCGATGCCGCCGCTGATGCCGTTATACAGAATCGCGAAATTGGCGACAAAGGTGATGATGAAAAAAATATAGGCCGGCCAGAGTGTTTTAAAATAATCTCCTCCCCCGCCCAGATAGCTATCCAGAAAACGCCCCATCTCCTCCGGCGAATCGATTGCAGCGTACTTGCCGGTAAGAGCGAAAACACTGTAGCCAAGAGTCCATGATTCGATATAGACATAGTAAAAAAAGATGCCGAGACCGCCGACGATTCCCATCACACCCAGATACTTCGCCCAAGGCTTGCGGTGCCCGGTCAGAACATCAAAAACCCCTGAAGCCGAACCGTGACCATAAGAGCCTCCCAGACGACCCATGCTCCACTCCATCCAGCACAGCGGCAGAGCGATAAAAAGCAGTGAAAAAAAGTACGGTATCATGAATGCGCCGCCGCCATTCTGAGCGGCCACCCCGGGAAAACGCAGAAAATTTCCGAGCCCCACCGCGCTGCCAGCCGCCGCCAGCACAACACCGAACCTGCCAGCCCACGTCTCCCGTTTGCCATCAGACATCCGATTCTCCTCAGACATCGCAGATCGCAACAGCTTTGGCAAGCGCCACATCGGCCGGGTCAATTTTAGGGGTGTACTCGTGAGAGACAAAACCCTGGTATCCGAGATCTCTTATGGCGCGCATAATGGCTGGATAATAGAGCTCCTGACTATCTCCCAGATCGTGTCGTCCGGGAACACCGGCAGTATGAAAATGCGCGATATACTCGTAATTTTTGCGGATTGTGGCGATAATATCACCCTCCTGAACCTGCATATGATAGATATCATAGAGCAGCTTCACGTTGGGCGAGCCAACCCGTTTACAAACCTCAGCTCCCCAGTGCGTGCGGTCGCAATGATAATCAGGGTGGTTGACCTTGGAATTAAGCAGTTCCATACAGAGAGTAACCTTTTTCTGCTCAGCCAGCGCGGCAACCTGTTTAAGCGCAGTAACGCAGTTTTTGATTCCCTCTTCATCGCCCATCCCGTTGCGATTGCCGGAAAAACAGATTACATTCTTAAAACCCGCCGAAGCGGTCGCTTCAATCGCCACTCTTATATTCTGCAGACACTCCGCATGATTTTCAACGTGATTTAAACCCTTCTGCAGCTTATTGCAGGGAGTCAGAGAACACTCCAAGCCATATTTTCTGAGTGTCGGCCAACCATCAGGCCTGATAAAATCAAGCGCTTTCAACCCCAGTTTAACCGAGAGCTCGCAGCGCTGCTCAAGCTTCATTTTGCGTGCAAAAACCCCTGGACAGGCCCCCTGTTTCAAGCTGCCATTGAGCGGTGCCCCCTGAAGCGAGCCAGCCGACATTCCAACCGTTGCCGCCGTTCCTGCAGCCAGACCCTTGATGACCGTTCTCCGCGTCGTATTCATAATGTGCTCCTCTTTGAATTTTGAACGCATTTTAACGCATTTTTGAGTTGTCTCCAAGCCTCATTTTCCGCCAAAAATAACAAAAACACGTTTAAAACGCACATTTCAAATAAATTTTTAATTTTTTTCACTTTACTATTGAATTTTTTTTGTGAAGAGGTTTACAATTGTAACAAATGAAGGAAGGCTCTAATAAAATAAATAGGGGAAAGGAGCTTATCATGAACGCGATTAAGATTAAAACTGAACATATAGTGATTACGCTCATATTTCTGAGTTTCAATTTGGCGGTAGGCCGTGAACGCAGTGCGCTCTCGAGCCGTTTCACCGGTTCTTCGGGTTCGCTCCGTTCGAGCCGCAGTTCGGCCTCAGCCGCTGCAAGTCGTCCGAGTGTATCGCCGTCAGCCCGCAGCAATGTGAGGGCGGCGCCGCGCTCACCATCGACATCGAGTCGCCCGACGGGCAGCTCTTTTTCCACTGCGAGGTCTACCGGCACCGGCTCATCCACGTCGAGTCGCAGCAGTTTTTTGTCTGGCAGGTCCAGCCGCAATTCAACACCTGCATCAGCAACCGTGCCGAAAACAGCACCCAGACCATCGTTTACGCCGACCTCAAGATCAGCTGCCCAGCCCTCACGCACACCATCTTACACACCGGCATCGAAACCGGCACCCAGGTCATCGTTTACGCCGACCTCACGATCAGCTGCCCAGCCCTCACGCACACCATCTTATACACCGGCATCGAAACCGACACCGACACCCTCCAGGCCGGCATTCTCATCCGCTTCCGGCATATCGCGCACACCTGTGGCCAAACCGGAACAACCCGGCGGATCAACAGGTGGCAGATCGTCGACTCGAACGCGTGCACCGACGTTCACTCCTGCAAAACCATCCCCCGGCTCTTTATCACGCTCCGACGCGACAAGAGGCACGAAGAGAGAGTTGCCTTCCCGCACCGCAACGAGCTCGAAACCAGCGGTTGGCGGATCGCACAGCACCAGAACAACGAAACCTTCCAAACCAGTTGGAGCAGGAACGTCTTCCCGCAGCTCCGGCAGCGGCATAACAAAGAAACCTATGCCGGCAAGAGGAGGTGTCACTCCATCCACTGCGACGTTGAACCCCGGCAGGACGGACAAAACAGGGTCGCGGATATCGGCTTCACCCAGACCTGTTTATTCAAAACCAACGCCGCCCACAAGGCTTTCAAAACCCGCTACCCGCCAGAGTTCCGCCTCATTGCATCCGCTCACCCGCGGAAACGGAATATCGAGTTCAAGCCGCAACTCTTCCGCAGGTCAGATAAGAAAAAAACCGATACTTTCCAATTCGAGGAAACCCGTGTTGTCAGCTTTACGCAACGGCTCACGCGGAGAGACACGCGCGCGTCCCGCTGGAATATCATCATCACTCCATTCACCTCTGCGTCCTTCGAGGGGAACATCTCTGGTGCGTGCGGCGCACACCGCTTCACCCCGCTCACATCATCATTACCGCTACTCGCCACCAAGACCGCGTTACCACCGTTATCATCGACCATACTATCATCATTACCCCCGCTACTCCTTCGCTCCGGTCTGGTGGGGTCCGGTGGTTTATCCGGCTGGTTTCGGGATAACCTGGTGGAGCAAACGCTTTACGCTCTCATTCTCAACCTACTCTCCTGTTTATTACGGTTGTCACACTCCCTATTACAACAGCTGGTATTATGGCGGTTACGGTTATTCATCCCTCTATTACGGTGGCTGGCGTTCCGGCTGGTACGGCGGGCTCTCCTACGTCTGCAACCCCTGGCCGGTCTACCGCACATATTATTTCCATGATCCTGAGCCTGTCATCATAGAGCGCCCGGTGATTGTACAGAACGAGATCATAATCGAGAAAGCGCAACCGATCGTCATCACGAACAGCTCAACGGTTGAAAGTTCTTCCGTGAGCAACACTTCACCATATCCCGATGATCATATTATCGTTGAAGAGCGAACGACCATCAGAAGCAGCCCGGAGGAGATCGCATCGGCGGGGATTGATCCTGAATACATTTACGAAGATCGTTTCGATCCTTATTATTATGATGGCGACTATCTGGCTGATGAGTTGCGGATAGGCTTCGCGTCGTACGCCGACACGCTCAATCCGGAAAGCATCTGGTTATCCTACGCCGGACTTGATCTGCTCTAGCAGTCTGTCGAACTTGCGGAATCGCCGCAAAATATCTGATTGCGGCTGAGAACCATTGCATCTACAATAAAGGCGTTTTGAAAGTTAAAGAGTCAGATCAGAATCTCAGCGTCGCCTACACCAAGGTTCCGCAATGCAGGTTACGCCGTGACATCTTTGAGCGAAGTGTTGCCAAATATGTACGCGACAATCGGCTTGTGCCCCCTTTGGCCGAGCAGGAGATACTTCAACACGCTCTGTGTCTGCAACCGCTGCTGGACGCTGTCAGCGACGAGCTCATCTACATTTCGCTGCTGATCAACAACCAGCTATGGCTTGAAACGATTCGCAGGATACCTTATGAGCGCAGGCTGCTGCTGCTGCCGCAATGTCTATCCGACCCGGATGTGTGCCGTGCCGAACGTGACGCAATCGGATTGCTCTGTGCGCAATGCGGTGGCTGTGCCATCGGCACATTGCAGAGTGAAGCGGAGAAACTGGGTTACATCACGCTGGTTGCTGAAGGCACAACGGTGGTCAGCAATTTGCTCAGCAGCGGCAAGGTGGACTCGGTCATCGGAATTGGATGCATAGATTCGCTTCAGCGGATATTCCCGGTGATGAGCGAACACGCCATACCCGGTCAAGGCATTCCACTGCTGTTCGACGGCTGCCGACGCACTCAGGTTGATCTTGAGTGGGCCTTGAGAGTTATCAGGGAGTACACTCCTCTGCCGGGTCACACAACTGTTAATCTCGAAAGGGTGGCGGCGGCTGCCAGAGAGTGGTTTAATCCGGAGAATCTCGCTTCACTTCTGCACCCGCCGATCACGGAAACGGCCCGGATCGGGCAAGAGTGGATGGTGACCGGCGGGAAACGCTGGCGTCCGATACTGACCTCCGCCGTTTTTGCCGCGGCGGGCGGAGATTTGGAGCGGATCATGCAGGCGGCAGTAGCGGTCGAGTGTTTTCACAAAGCGTCATTGATTCATGATGATATCGAGGATAACGACGAAAAGCGTTACGATCAACCCACAGTTCACATGCGATATGGCATTCCCGCCGCAATAAACGCCGGCGATTACCTGATCGGCGAAGGTTACCGTCTACTGGCATCTTCGGGGTTCAGCGGCGAAACATGCGCTCAGATGGTCAAAGCCGCAGCGGAAGGCCATCGCGAGCTTTGTCTGGGACAGGGAGAAGAGCTGGCCTTCAGCCGAACCCCACTGCCTGTCACCGAACCCGAGGTTTTAAGTATCTACCGCCGCAAAACCGGCGCGGCCTTTGAAGTTGCGGTATTAACCGGAGCTCTGGCGGCTGGGCTTGACAACGAAACATGCGCAACTCTCTCCGATTTCAGTGACGCGGTCGGCACTGCCTACCAGATTCAGGATGACATTGATGACTTTCGCTCCACCCCCGGTCGCGCTGCGGATATGCTGACGCTGCGGCCCACCCTTTTTCTGGCAATGGCCTGCATGAGCGACAACCCCCTGATTCAAAATGCCCTGAAGCAATCATGGCATAAAGACCATATGCGACAGCGTCTGACACTGATCAAAGCCATTAAAAAAGCCGGACTGCACAAACGGGTTGAGTTGCTCTATGCACACTACCGGCTTGAAGCCGAACGCATTCTAGCCAACATAAGTCACATTGAGATCAAACGACTGCTGCGTAACATCATCACGCACATGTTGACCTTCTGAAACCGCTCGCAGACATTTAACGAATAATCAACTCAAATGACAAAACTACTGCCGTCAATTCTAGCAATCCTGAGCGCCTCGCTAGGAGCGTGGCTTCTGATACGCTGGCTTTCCGGCACACATCAATCCATGGTTATTCGGGAGGCGCTACGTGCCGGGTCCATCGCTGAAGCTCTAGCTGAGCAACAGATCGAAGAACATGGCTCAGAATTGGCCGGTTGTTTTCTCAGATCATCAGATGTTTCCGCCGGAACCCTTGCGGGATTCTGGCCGCATTTCCGCGGAGAGCAACAAAACAACCTAGCTGAAGCCGGGGGCGAGCTGCTGAAAGAGTGGCCCGCTGACGGACCGCGAATTCTCTGGTCTATCGAGGTCGGTGACGGCCACGCCATGCCCTCACTTCACAACGGCACCCTCTACCTGCTTGACTATGACGAAGCACGCCGGGGTGACGCTCTGCGTGCCCTCAATGCTGATACGGGAGAGGAGCGCTGGCACCATCTTTACCCGGTCAAAACCAAACGCAACCACGGAATATCGCGTACGGTCGCAGCCTGCAACGGTGAGTATGTCGCCAGTATCGGTCCGCAATGCCATGTACTCTGCCTAGACGCCGAGGGGGGAAAATACAACTGGGGTTTCAGCATGCGCAGCCTCTACGGAACTGAAGTTCCTCTTTGGTACACAGGGCAGTGTCCTTTAATTGACAACGGCACAGTGATTCTCGCACCAGCCGGCGAGGATGTACTGATCTGCGGCATAGATGCGAAAAGCGGCCAGACGGTTTTTACAACACCCCAGCCCGGCAAACTTAAAATGTCACACTCCTCGATAATGAAAATGAATGTGGGCGGCTGCAGACAGTATCTCTACGCCGCTCTCGGAGGCATTGTAGGCATTGCAGCGGATGGAGAACAGCGTGGACGGATACTCTGGCAGACAGATAGTTTCACCGCCTCGGTGATTGCGCCCTCACCGCTGGTGCTGGATGACGGTCGTTTTTTCATGACTGCCGGTTACGGCTATGGGGGGGTTATGTATCAGGTAGAAAAACATGAAGGCGGATGGCAGATCAGCGAGCTGTTCCGCAAGACAAAGAAAGAATTTGCCAGCGAACAGCAGACCCCGCTTTACCTCAACGGTCTACTCTACACAGTGCTGCCCAGTGATGGCGGCGGCAAGCGGCAGCAACTCACCTGCATGACACCGGAGGGGGAAATTCTATGGCACAGCGGCAAAGACGCCCGCTTCGGACTGGGTCCGTATTTGGGCACCCCCGACGGACATATGTTTCTGCTTGACGACACCGGCACTCTGACACTTGCCAAGGTGGGTCGCGAGGGTTATAAACGTCTGGCTCGTCACGCCCTGATGGCGCAGCAGGGTCGTGATGCCTGGGGGCCGATGATATTGACGGACGGATCTCTGCTGTTACGCGACAGCACCCGCATCTTCTGTTTAAAGGTTACGCGGTAAGTGCTGAAGGAGAAAAAAGTCCGTTTAAATTTCAAATATATTTCGACGGCTTAGGTTGTCAGCCTTCGGCGCTGACGCGGTGTTTGCTACGGCACTCCGAGCAGTAGAAATAGGGTTTATCCCAGGTAGTTTCCTCCTCTTTGCCGCAGGTATCACATGCGCGCAGCTGTTTACGATGTTCACTGCGGCAATTCGAGCAGAAAAATTCCGGGCCGGCCCAGGTGGTCTCCTCTTCTCTGCCGCAGTTCTTGCAGACGCGTTTCCTTTCCGAACGCACCAATTTGATATCATCGGAACGTTCATCCAGAAACAGCGGCGGCAGATCCTGAATGCCGGGTGTTGTAAGCATCATTACACTCGTCAGATTTTTGTCATTCAGATTGTTCATGCAAACCATCTGAACCCGCTTACCCAGAGCGCGCACCCTTTTCAGCAGCGGAATGTAATCGGCATCGCCGCCCACCAGCACCGCCACATCAAATGAACCGGTCAGCATGGCGTAAAACATCATCGCGGATGAGAGTGCCACATTAACCCATTTATCATCCGGACGCGCATTCGGCTCACGCCTGAAGTCTATCTCCAGAATCTCGGTATCATAGGCGCACTGCATCGACAGAAACTCATAAAAAGCTCGTTGTTTAGCAGGATTATACCCCTGTTTGTTGACAGGAATTGTGCCAAAATAATTCGTGCGCACCACATCAACCTCGGAGTCCATCATTTCCGCCATGTGGAGGGCAATTATATCCGGTATCCTCTTGTAATCGATCTCGAACCCGCTCTCTTCGCCCAGTGCTTCGAAAAGTGCCTGACGACTATGATACAACCAACTTCCATCGACAAATATCATTGCTTTTACAGACATGACACGACCTTTCCTCTCTTATCTATACTTTTTATTGCAATTTAATAATTTATTATCCCTGAATATATTATTGCTCTACTGCTTAATACGCTCAGGAAATTCCGGAAATTTAAAAAAAATTTATAACATCCCAACATCGCCACTCCGAGAAGCCCTTTTATTTTGGGACAAATATACGCCACGGCAGCTCGCCGCCGTTTTTCATTTTAAGAGTCAGCACCCCCGCCCTCATATTTTGTGGAGGATGCGGTGCTGCAACACCGGCCCGCACCACCGCAGGAGCTTTTTTTGTCGGGGCCGGGAAACTACCCGCCTCGCCGACCTTCCCGCTCAGATTACTTGATGTATCCCTGGATCCGACGACAGTGTCCGTATCCGGCATCGGCGGCTTGTCGCTGCTGTTTTCACTCTTTCGCTTCACTTGTTTTTCACGCTCCGTTTCAGCGTGTTCCGCCGCCATACGAAGTGCCAGAGCCTTTTCCTCTTCCTGCAATGCCTGATCTTTCCGTTCTTCCTCCGCACGCCGTTGTGCGACTTCGGCGGCCAGCCGCTCAGCCTTTATCCGTTCGGCCGCTTCACGATCAGCCGCCGCCTTGCGGGCCAATGCGAGGGCATCCTCAACAACCTTGGAATGTCCTTCGGATTTCTTCTCCGCCGGAGGCGTCGGCCCATGCTCTTTTCTCAGCAACTCTTCAACCTTGCGATTCTGCTCTTTTATAGCCGCCAGTTCCGCTTTGAGCTCAATCACCGCCGGATCGGAAACCGCTGAACGCGTCGACTCCTGCTGCGGCTGCGCTGCAACCGATGCCGCGACCCGCTCGTCCTCCGAAGCACCCGTTTTCTCACGGCTCTTCAGCGTTTCTTCCTGCATCCTGATCATAGCGCGTGACATCTCGCGCAACGACTCTTCGAGTGCAGTAGAACTTTGAACGGCAGGGGCCGAAGCGGCAGGTTGCGATGCCGACGTGAACTGCGGCGCGTGCCCTCGTTCAGCCACTACCTCGACCAGTTTATTCTGCATGTCGGTCATGTTTTTTAACATGGTAACTCCGGCAAACAGAAAACCTACAACCACCACCCCGAGAATAGCCGCAAACCCGATTGTCAGCTGCACAACCCTCCTGCGTGCCTGTCTGCGCTCAGCATCGATATACTCCTGAAAAGCCTGCAGAACAGGGAAAGAGTCGCCGCCGCTCTGCTGTGCCTGATACATCGTAATCAGATCACCGCCACCCCCATTGGGTGTCCCCGGCGTCTGACGCGGCGGCACTTCGCCATTAAAATTGCCGTTTTTATCGTTCATTAACGCTTAATCATATAGTATTCACCTCATTGAATAAAGTGTAAAAATTATTTTTTAAACCTTCGTCAACCGCAATTCTTCAGACATCCCGATGCTCAAGGCAGTCGGCTCAGGCATGTCCGGTGCAGGCGAACTCCATACCCGGCTTACTAAAGGTCACATGGTTGTGATAGGTGGCGTATTCGGTGACAATCGCACCTTGTGGACCGGCCACCTGACCGTGCCAGGATTCCGGATCCTGCAGAGTATAAATCACCTGCTCGGATTGTGCAGAACGGGTCAGACCGAACTTTGATTTCATCCAGGGCTCACCAAACCCCCAAGGACGTTTGTCCGCCGGCAGCTCACTCAGAGCGACTTCACTGCCCTCGCCCTTGTACTCACCGAAAAAAGTGACCTCGCCATAACGCAACTGCCACGACTCCATCTTGGGGCCATAACCCTCATTGCCGCCTATATGACGGTGCTCAGGCAAGGTCTGTCCCGGCAGAAGATAGATATCATGACCGAGATAGCCAAACTTCTGCTCGGCGAATTCACCCTTATACTGTTTAGACCCATGCTCTTTGTACATCCCCTTATCATTGATCCAGAATATACCGCCCATGCCAAGCTTCAGAATATCGCCCTGCATAAAATCGGCGACCCAGAACTGGTCGGTTTTGAGAACCTGAGGCACCGGGTAGTTGAATCGTTCAAACATATCAAAGTAGAGTTGCTTGACAGCGGCTATATCCAGTTTTCCATCCTTATACATATCTTCCCTCTTTATTTTACAGGTTGAACATGATCTGCCTCCCAACGATCTACACCCCACACCAAAAGCCAGACCGGCTCCGAGGGCAGTTGTTATGGCATCTCTGCGAGTTAATTTCTGCATGGTTTTACCTTTCTTTTTTCATTAAACTTAAACTGTCAAAATACCGGCCTGTTAAGGCTCAGCCCGCCACAGCGACAACTACATCCTTTTCCCGACCGGATAAAAACTCATCTGCCGCCACCCACCGGTCGACATTACCGACACTCTATCATCAATCCGTCAGGGTGGCGCGCAAAGCTATGAATCCGGCATCATCCAGCGGAATCGAGGCACGCCACTCTTCCAAGCCGTTGTTCTGACCGATAAATTCCGCAGTAATCCCTGTGGCGGACCAGGCATTCGTAAGAGTCGGTGCCCAGATCGGTTCAAGAATCACATCAACTGCGTCAACGGCTTGATTGTAGCTGACGGAGAAGAACCCCGGTGCAGCGGACGGCACAATAACCAGCAAATCGGAGGTAGTGACAGGCTGCATAGCCGACAGTCCGCAGGCATATTTCAACAAATTCGCCACACCGTCATCGGCCGGTGCATCCTCCGGTTCACGCTGATTCAACGGTACCGACTGTGACGCCAGCCAACTGCTGAAAGTCAACGGCGGAATAATACCCTCGTTGTAGAATCGGATATTGTCAACCGCGATATCCGAAGCGAAGCCATCACCGGTTACCGCTCTCAAACGCACAATGATATTGCCGGAAAAAGCCGAAAGATCAACCAACCCCTCTGACCAGGGCACGTTGGCGGCAGTATGCTGCTCCCCCGCGCGACTCCAGATAGCCTGATGCCAGGAGCCGTCATAAACATCGACATAAAGAGCCCCCATGCTTGATCCATACATGTGATAATCAAAGGCCATTGCAGGAACATTGAGCGACTCAATGTTGAAAACCGTCTCGATTGCCGCAGTTTGCGCCGGATAACGATCGGTCGCCTCAGCGTAGATGTAGTAGTTGCCATCTGAAGCATTGTAAGGTCCGGTTTGCAAAGATGGTGTTACCCCGGAGTTCCTGCTCCAGTTAAAATCGTTGTCAATCGAGTCGGACCAGAAACCGAAACCGCTCTCAAAGCTCTCGGCCTTGAGAAGAACCGGTTCGGGCACGTCAAGCACGGTAACCGCTTTCTGGGCACTTTTGCCATCAAATGAAACCTGTATTGTTACAGTGGTGTCTTGCTCTACCGCGCCGGCGGTTAGCTCACCGGAATCCACACCAGCGCAGTTCGCAACACCGGAAGAGGTGTAATCACCAATATAACTTTCGATCTCCGCAATAAACTGAAGCTCTTCGCCCCCGTCTGCATAACGGGCGGTGAAATTCCATGGTTGTGTATTTCTGGAAGGCCAGTAGACAGCGACGTAGGGATAATCATACAGAGTGCCGTTCAACCCTGTTTTTGCAAACAGCTTCTCCGGAGAGTCATCAATCACGGCGGCTTCGACATAGCACATTATCAGTCGACGACTCTGCATCCAAGCTTCGAAGGTCGGACGGGCTATATAGGATTCCAAATCATCGCAGAACGCACAAGTGGAATGCCCCCAGATGTAAACCAGCGGAATATCATAGGCATCAGCGTCGGCCTTGGCACTCATCATATCTGTGCGCCACTGTGCCACATCATCAGCCGCACCCGCAATCAACCACTGCGCCATAGCGGTTAAATCAATGGAACTGCTGTCAGAATAGTGCCCGATGCAGGTGTAATTTGTCGCAGTCAGTTCATCCACGGCATCCGGACCACTGATTTCCAGAGAAATCAGAACCGGTGTCGCATTAACGACACCACAGATCAACGCAGACAACGCCGCTATATGAATTGACATACATCTCATAATAAGCCTCTGAAGTTTTCAGTTATCCAGACTCGGCTCCCAGTATACATCGTAGCGCAGCATAGCCGCAACCAAATTCTTTTTTAGACAGGATTGGCACTTCCCGCGATGCGCATACGCGTCAACCTAAATGGCTGAACCCGCCATACTTGTTGATTTGTGCGGAGCAGGAGGCGAGTCGCTATGCGGCTCGTCATGAAATAGATCATCTTTACCTGGTGAATGCAGCTTTTTT
>JAGYOL010000071.1 GCA_018399555.1 Kiritimatiellia bacterium
ATTCTTGTTTTTTACGACAGAAACTAAAATTATAGCGACTAATCGCAATTCAGAGGAGTGTAGTAATGTCTTTGAATCTCAATCGACGCCGTTTTCTCAGAGGCGGCATGGCGGTGGCCTCTTTTTCCATCGTGCCCGCACACATTCTGCGGGGACAGACCGCACCCAGCAATCAGCTCACCCGTGCTCTTATCGGATTTGGAAGCATCGCCAAATCAAGCAATCATCTGGGTTACACCGATTCCCGTCTGATCGCCGTTTGTGACCCCGACGCCACCCGCGTCAAAAACGGTCTGCAGATGGCCGAGAAAAAAGGTTACGGCAAGATTCACGGCTGCAAAGATTTCCGTAAAATCCTGGAGATGAAGGATGTTGATATCGTGCATATCTGCACTCCGCCCCACTGGCACGGCCCCATCTCGGTACGTGCCGCGCAGGCCGGCAAGGATATCTGGTGTGAAAAACCGATGACTCGCACAATCGGAGAAGGGCTGCGTGTGCAGGAGGCGGTCAAGGCCAACGGAACAATTTTCCGCCTCAACACCTGGTTCCGTTTCCAGGGCACCTTCTACAAATTCGGAACCGAAGTGAAACAGATCAAAAAGGTTGTGGAGAGCGGCGTACTGGGTTGGCCGCTGACGGCGATTGTCGGCGGTCACACCGGGTTCAATCTCAAATTCATGTGGAGCGGACTTGTCAACCTTGAACCGCAGTCGATCCCAGATGGATTCGATTATGACCTCTGGCTGGGTCCGGCACCTTACAAACCGTATCACAAACATCGTACTCACAGCACCTTCCGCGGCTACTGGGATTACGATGGCGGCGGTCTTGGTGATATGGGCCAGCACTATCTGGACCCGGTGCAATATCTGATGAACAAGGATAACACCAGCCCGATTGAAATAGACATTGACTGCCCCAAACAGCACCCCGACGCAGTAGGCTCGTTCAACCGGATCAACTACAAATACGCGGACGGCTGCCGAATTATTCTGGACGGCAACAACTCACTGAAAGATGCTCCCTTCCTGCAGGGCCCCAAAGGCAAACTATGGCCCAAAATGAAATCTGACATTGCCAACATTGAAGATGTCATTCAGCAGCAGCCGGACCCGGCACCGCAGCAGGTCGATTTCATCGAATCTGTCAAACTACGACGCCCTTTCGCTCTGAATGAGCGTAACGGTTTCCGCTCCTGCACAATTGTTAATCTGGGAATTACAGCGATGCGGCTGGGACGCGGCTTCAAATTCGACCCCGTCAAGATGCAGGCAATCAGAGACCCGGCGGCCAATGCCTTTATATACCAACAGATGCGTTCGCCCTGGGAGGTCTGATCATAATTTTGCTATGCGAAATTATTATAAAATACTCCGTGTTTTTGGCTAATTTTTAACAAGGATAATATGATGAAACTCAGAAATACTATGATTGTTGCTATTATTGCACTCTGGCGACTCTCTGTTCTTGCTGCAGACCCATTGATTGCGGCTGATTGGTCTGAAAAAGAACAAGAAAAGCTTAACGGCATAAATGCAAAAACGCTTGTAGCCATTGCTAGGGGAGCGCCGGATTCATATAAAAAACTGTTCGCGGAAGTCAAACCGGATTACAAATCCGATCCTGTCGAACTGACGCGTATTGCGGCTTTGACGCAAATTATCGCTACCGCTGCTAAACCGGAGACTCGCAGTGCCTATGCCGACGCCCTGCTCGCAGCCGCCAACGAAGCGCAGGCAGCTGATGTGGCCTGCTTCTTTCTCGATCAGTTGCGTTGGTGCGCAACACCGCAACAAACCGCCGGCATACAGAAACTGACCAAGGCGGAGAAAAAGGGCGTTGCGGCGCTGGCGGCCATCACCGCTCTGGCAGCTGAGGGCAATATCGCCTCGCAGCAGAAGGATGCGCAATCCAATATCTACTCTGAATACAGCACGCAGATCGCCCGGCTGAGCGGATCGCAGAAGCTCAAAGCGTTGGTCAGCGGCTTTGAAAACGCCGATCCCAAAATTGCCGGCATCGCGATGCGGGAAGCCTCTCAAATCGACATTCAGGAAAAAATAAGCACCATGGGTGCGCGCCAGGCGGCCTCCGCCATGAAACGGCTCCATTCCAGCGGTAGGCAGGAGACCAAAATCTGGTGTGAAAAACTCGGCGCAACCGATGACCCGTTGCGCGTAACCATGCTGATCGACATGCTGGGAACTCGCGGTAACCCGGAAGCCCTCGAAGCTCTCTCCGGATTTCTAGGATATGCCGACAACACAGTTGCACTTGCGGCTCACCGAGCCATGCTCAAGCTTGACACGCAGACCTATGTGAAAGCTCTACCCGCTGTACTGCGTAGCCTTCCCGACTCTCAGGCTGATCTTTTTGAAAAGCTTATAATGGGTCTGCCGACGAAATTGCTGGAGCAGCATCTGATCGACGACTTTAATTCCTATTCTATGAACGGCAAAAAGATCATGTTCGCAATACTGGGAAACAGAAGGTCGGAAAAAGGTGTCGCCCTGGCTCTGGATGCTATAAAAAGTACAGCCACTGATCAAGTAGCGCAAGGATATCGTCTGCTACGTGACTGCGCCGGACCTGATCAGGCGGAAATACTTGTTAACAGGCTGGTTCGCGAAAAACACACCCGTGCCCGACATGTCCAGGAAGCGGTCGCCGGAGCCACCAGACGCGACACAACCGGAACCTATCTGAAACTGTTGGACGATGCCTGGGACAGGGCTAAACCCGAACAGAGAATTTCGCTACTGGGTGCATTCAGCCGAATCGGAGAAGAGAAGTTTCTCGATTATACCGAAGAGGCTCTCGCATCAGAGGATACCGAAATGTCCTCCGAAGCCATCCGGGCACTATCCACCTGGAACTCTCTGGATGTTCTGCCGATTCTGATGAAGGTTGCATACACCTCTGATGACAACAAACACCGCGTGCTCGCGCAGCGCGGCATTGTCAAGATGCTCGGTGTCAAAGGGGTCGATAAAGCCAAATGGAAAAAGGAGTGGGATAAAATCAGCTCAGGCGAGGGCAACGCACAGATGAAAAAGACGATCGACAGCTTTTTCGCCAAGTAAGAAGTGTAAAACACTTTTTAAGCAAGCGATTGATTTTTTCCTTCAACAATATGAGCATTGAAAAATTTGGACTATATCTGGTTATTACCAATCCGGCCACCTCGTATGAAAGATGCGCGGAGGATGCCGTACGGGCCGGATTGCGCTATATTCAATTACGCATGAAACACCGCACCCGCGGAGAAGTCCTTGAAAAGGCGTTGAATCTGCGTGACATCACACGCAGTTCAAACACACGCTTTATTGTGAATGACGATCCGCAACTGGCAATGGAATCCGGAGCTGACGGTGTTCATCTGGGTCAATCCGACATGCCCCTGCCGCTGGCCAGGAAGAAGTTTCCGAAACTCAGTATTTTAGGTCTCTCCACACACTCGGAACAACAGGCCGCCGCAGCTGAGTCTCTTGCTCCCGATTACTGTGGTGTGGGACCGATATTCGCGACGCCTACCAAGGAGGTGCCCGACCCGGAACTGGGCATTCAACGCGCCGGAAAAATTATTCAGAAAGCCCCCTTCACCACCGTTGCAATCGGCGGCATCAACGCTGACAATCTCGCCGAGGTGCTTCAGAACGGAGCACTTAACTTCTCTGTCGTCAGATATGTCTGTCACGCACAGCAACCATATGATGCAATCATGCGGCTGCAGGAAATCTGGACCCGAATACATGGTGAATCGAACACTCCAAATTCCTGATGAGTGGCGTGCGCTCGTTGATCTGTTGCGGTGTGCCATCCACAATCTTCCGCCGGCTGAAACCCTGAATCAGACAAATTGGAGCAACCTGCTGAGACAGGCGCGCGCACATCGGATCGAACACTTTCTCTATCCCTGGCTAAGCTGCTCACTACCCGAAAAGTTTGCGCTGCACGCCGATGTCGCAAATAATTCAGTCGGTGCCGCCTGGCGTACACTGGCTTTGGAGCATCTGCAAACCACAACAAAACGTCGCCGACAGGCAACCCTGATTCTGCAACATTTTGCACAAAACAACATAGCGGTCATTCCTCTCAAAGGTACTTGGCTGAGTGAAACACTCTACGCTGAGCCATCACAACGGCATATGGTGGACATCGACCTGCTCGTGCAATATCATGATATAGTAGTAGCCCGGCGCGTCTTAAACACGCTGGGCTACTCTTCCAAAAAAATCAATCTGCAAAGTGAATTCTGTTATGAAGCCAAATTCATCCGGCAGGATTCCGATCTGCCGCTGGAACTGCACTGGAATGTCGAGTCGCAGATGAGCGGTCGCATCCCCATTCCTGAAATCAGCAGAATATGGGAGCGCGCCACTGCGGCAACCTTGCTGGGACAACCGGCGAGCAGACTTTCCAACGAGGATTTAATCACCTATCTGGTTCAGCACATTTTACACCATCAGTTCGCCGTACCGTTAAAAAACTATATAGATCTGGCACTGCTGGCCCTTGACAAAACGTCAAGTTTAAATGCATGGAAACTCAAAATCGCCGCTGCCGACTGGAAAACCGGGCGGTCGGTCGGTTTTGTTTTCGCGATGCTCAACCGAATCTTCGACACCCCCATGCCGTCTGCCGTAGTTGAACCTGGTATAACTGACAATACCGCTTTGATTCAACAGGCCTGGTCAGTGGTTTTTGATCTGCCGCCGGCAAGATCGAGAACCAGAGAAATGAACCTTCTGAAATACAGCGAGGCAACAACGGTCGGCAGATTGAAACATGTATTTAAACGTGTTTTCATGCCTAAAAGCTACATGGTGGTACATTATCCGTATGCACAGTCATCACTGCTGCTTCCTCTGGCCTGGCTGATGAGAACCATCCATCTGACTCATCAGACCGGAAAACAGCTATTGACAGCTAACACCCGAAGCAAATCCATTTTGAACAACGCATCCGCCAGACGTGATCTGGTCAACACTCTGCTAAAAGAAATTACTCACCGATAATTTTCACCAGCACACGTTTTTCGCGCTTGCCGTCCAGCTCATAGTAAAAAATGGTCTCCCATGGGCCGAAATCTAGTTTGCCTTCGGTGACCGCCACCACAACTTCGCGACCCATGACTGTACGCTTGAGATGCGCATCGGCATTGTCCTCATAGCCGTTATGTGCATATTGACTGTAGGGTTTTTCCGGTGCCAGCTTTTCCAGCCAACGCTCAAAGTCGGAGTGCAGTCCTGATTCGTTGTCATTGATAAACACACTCGCTGTGATGTGCATCGCATTGACCAGACAAAGCCCTTCACGAATGCCGGATTCTCGCAGGCACTCCTCCACCTGAGGTGTGATGTGGATGATCTCCCTGCGCCGGCTGGCGTTAAACCACAGTTCCTTGCGATAACTCTTCATCTGCTTCCCTCCTTTTGAATCTCAATCCGCTCTTCACATATCTGCCACACACTCAGTCCAATCGGGTGATTTCTGAGCGCCTCTCTGACCATCTCTTTGCCGGTCTCTGTCATCTCGCAGGTAATCAAAACTCTGTGAGCACCCGTCGACTCAATCAAATCAGCAAGTTTTTCAAGCCCGCCCTGAACCTTGTAACCGGCGATAATGCGTCCATGCAGGTTGACATCATCATCCAGCAAACCGACAATCACCGTGTTGTTTTGACCGGCTCGCGACACCAGCTCTTGCAGGAAAAGGCTGAATCTGACCCCGCCGCCGATCACAATCAAACGGTCGGTTCCCGGCCTGTCATCCAGCACAATACGCTCGACAGTGTGCACTATCTCTTTGATCGACTCCCGCAGAACACGAATACCAAGCACAGGAAAGAATGAGCACACAAACATCACAACGGCGAACCTCAGGCAACCTCCGACGTTCTGATTGATCATCAGCATCACAGCGCAGGCCGCCACGGTTCCGAAAAGCAGAGCAAAAGTGAGAATAACATAGTCACGGATGGTTGCCCGCGACCAGACGCGCTGATAGATTTTAAACAGAACCAAAGCAAGAAAAACCGTACTCACGACAATCGGCAGATTGTACACAAAAGCCTGCTGCCCGACTGTCAGCCCAGTAAAAAATCGTGCCGTAATCCAGGCTGCAAGCAGCACAATCACATCCGCCCCAATATACAGCGGCAACAACACCGCCTGTCGCAACGGAGCTCTTTTGCGTGACAGCAAACGCCCGGTGTCCCAGATTTCAACTCTGATCATATGGCGCACCGCCACCGTTGCCGCCACCAGAAAAGCCAGCATATAAAACCCGTTGGCGTGGCTGTGAAGAATAACTCCCGCCAATCCGAACAATACCAGAACTGTAGCAAAAAGATACAGCCACAAAGCCGCCCGGCGCTGATTGAGCGTCTGACGCAGAACGCGATGATGCAGATGATCGTTGTCCGGCTGCATAATTCGGGTCTGCTGCGCCGCCGAAACCATATTGTGCGGCAGCAGAGCGCGCGCTGTTCTGCGCCAGATGGCCAGCATAGTGTCAAATATTGGAATGCCCATTGCCAGAATCGGCACACCGATTGATGTCACCAACTCTTTGCGCGAACCGGTGATCAGCGGCAGCGTTGCGATGCACAATCCCAGAAACATACTGCCGGAGTCACCCAGAAAAACCGAAGCCGGATGAAAATTGTAACGCAGAAAGCCGAGACAAGCACCAGCCAGCACAAGAAATGGAATCGTATCAGCGGTCTGTCCCTTGAAGATCAGAGAACCCGCCAGACCGATCGACGCAATCAGCGAGAGCCCGGCGGAGAGTCCGTCCATACCGTCTATCAGATTAAAGGCGTTGATTGCGCCTACAATCCAGAAAACTGTCACCAAATAGGCCAGCCAACCGGGAAAGGATACAATCACACCCTCGATTCTGACATCGCTGAAAAATAGCAGCGTGGCCACAATCACCTGTCCGACCAGCTTCAACAGAGGGCGCATGCCGTATTTATCATCCACAAAACCGATCACCAACAGCAGCGAGGATGCCAGCAAGAAACGCAGCTGCCAGTCAAGTGTAAATTTTGTACTGATGTTGCTGATGCCGTCATAAAATGCCATGATCAGCAGTATCATATGAAAAGCCAGAAAAATTGCGATACCCCCGCCTCGGGGAATCGGTTTACGGTTGATCCGCCTTTCATTAGGTTCGTCCACCATTCCGTTACGGCGCGCATATTCGCGCACGGCGGGTGTCAGCAGCAATGTCACAACAAAGGCACCGAAAAAGGCGAACAGATATCTGAAACTGTCTTCCGTCAATCTGATCAATAACCCTACAAAGGCCTCACACAAACTTTCACTCCATGAACTTGTCATGTGTCAACTATCTCCTGCTTTTCAGATAAATTTGCGGGTAGAGCTCAGAAATAAACTCTTCAAAACGTGCCACACTCTCCGGCGAATCGAGCCCGGAAGGAATAAAAGCCGCAAACATCACCCAACGGTTGATCGTATTGTGAATGGAACGATCCCATACATCAAGTAGAATTCTTTCCGCATGCGAACAGCAGACATGATGCCTGCTGGCAAACCAGTACACCAGGGTTGCGCCGTGCACCCCCTGACGGCTGGCGTCAATTTTGCGTACCTTCAAGTAAGTATCATCGGCAAGTTTGAGGGGTTTGACCCCAGCCTGTTCCATCAGAAAACCCTGAGCCGGCAGACACTGCTCAGCTCGATGAATGCTGTAGCGGTTACGTCCGCCGATAACCACATTCAGATTGTAAACCATGCCGTCAGGAGAGCGATAGTTACGCTTGAGAACAGAGGTGTCCTTAGGGGTGTCGGTCATCTCTCCCAGCGATTTGATATTCATCGACCCACCGCAGGAGGGGCATTGAAAATTACCTGCGACTTGCCCGGCCTCCAGAAGTTGCTCTTCCGTCGTAACCATCAGGCATTTTTCGTTATGACAAAACAACGGCACTTCGCCCTTGAAATCAAGCACTTGCTCAGGCAGCGACTCGGCAACAAAATCAGCACTGTCATAAAACGGTTCCGCCACAAATCGACTGGAGACCGCAAACCATATTATCATTATGACCGCGAAAACCGGCAGCGCATGTCGGACCAGATGGCAACCTTTTTCTGTCCTGGGAGGCACCGGCGGAGACTCTTTCAAAATCTGCGGTATTTTTCTGTGATTGATCACCCAGTCATCAAGCTTCGCGACCAGATTACTGAGTTGCACCACAAGAAATACATTGAGGAACGCTATGGCGAAACCGGAGTAATCATGGTAGTAACCGCCGACCGCATCCTGTCCGAAATTAACCGCAACCAGACAATCCGATATCAACCGCACCGAATTTCCGATCACCGCAACCGGAATAGCGAAAAAAAACAGAATTATCTTCTGCAGTAGTGTTTTCTGCTTCAGCCAGGCGTATGCAGCGGTCAAGGCCATCACAGCGAAAAACGACTCTATCCCGCTGCAGCCATCGGCGACATCGAGTGCAAAGGGCGCATTCGGCATGCGCGAAAAAAGTGCGTTGCCCACACGCTGCACATCATATCCGACTCCGTTCATAAAACCACAGACTATGGTGGTGGACAGCAGGCGTAATGTAACTGTGAAAAAGTCGAGAAATGATGACAAAGGAACGGAAAACAGCATATATCCCACGGGGAATATGAGTAAACGCGCCACTTCCCACCCCCAGAAGGCGAAAGGCACCGACCACAACAACCCGATCAGTGAAAACTGTTCTATACGCGACTGCCCTCCTCGGCAACCGAACCAATACACAATCAGCGAAAATAACGTCAACAGCAAACCCGTCCATGACGGATACGTTGCCGCTTTGCGTAATTTACCACGCTGGATCCAGACCGCGTAAATGGACACCAAGGGCACCAGCCAACCATGTGACATCGATTCCAGCGGTTCATTGAACATGCTGGTAACATGCACAATCATGGTCTTGTACATCTGCCAGAAAATCGGAAACAACAATACGAAAAGCAGCAGACGCCACGAAAGCGCAACTTTCTTTATGATTTTATTACTCGTATCTTGATTATTCATTATTCAACTTTTAGTACGGACCAGACCGGTCTGTGTTATGACAGCCGCTTCCTGATACACATAATCGGTATTAATCGACCATAAATCATGCCCGGCATTATCGCAGATATTCTCTGCTGCAAGCAACCCCATCAAAATGCTGTGATCCTGATTGTTATATTTAAAAGCACCGTAACGTCCGATCACCGAAAGCCCATCAAATCCATCCAGGTAATTTTTGATTACCTTCAAATGCACACCGTAACCTTTCGCATACACCGGATAACAGCGTTCAACCCTTTTTACAAATCCATCCTGCACCTCATCAATGTTCACCAACCTCGTATGTGCAATTTCATCCTTTGCCAGCTTGATCAATTGCGCATCCGACCTGTGCCAAAGCTCATTATTGCTGTAACACCAATACTCCATCGCTATCACCGTGCTCGTTGCAGAACCGTAAAGCCCCGGCACCCAGTTCCTGAAATTGGTGATCCTGCCAGTCAGCAGAGTGCTGTCATGCACATACAGCCAGTTGTCAGGAAACAGAGCATCATTCCCGACTTTGAGATAAACCAGAATCGTGTTTCTGTAGTTCAAGTGAGCACAGGCATCCGCAACACTCTGCGGCACCCCGTCCATTGCAGCCACCAGTTGAGTCAGCGGCATCGAGGAGATAACGTGATCACCATGGTATTCGTCACCCGCGACACTCTGCACCCCGACCGCCCGACCGTCATGAAACAGAACCCTTTTGATCTGAGTGCCAAAATGTACCACACCACCGTTCTGCTGAACAAACGCCGCCATTTGCTCATAAACATATCCGGAACCGGAGTGCGGATAAGCGAACTCATCTACCAGCGTCTTGTGTTTCTGTCGGCTCTGCGGCAGCAGAATCGACTTCAATGCCTCACCCAGCGAAAAATTCTTGATGCGCTGCGCCGCAAAATCAGCATCCAGCTCAGCGCAGGAAATACCCCACAGCTTCTCACTGTAGGTCTTGAAAAAAATCTCGTAAAGTCGCCGACCGAAACGCGAAATAACCCAGCCTTCAAAAGCACTCTGATCTCTTCTGCCAGCCAAACCGGTTTTTTCGACCAGATAGCTACCCAGGCATCGTAACGATTCCAACGGACCGAGCTTGAACAAAGCATTGAAAGCACGCAGCGGATAGTAGAAGAAATGCCCCTGGTAAAATATACGCGTCAGTCGTGAGACCATGGCATAACGACCATCAACCGCCTCGAGCCAGATTTCATTAACCCGCGGGTCGCTGCTGAAGAAGCGATGCGGCCCACAGTCGACGCGCTGATTCCACAGCTCAAAACTGCGCGCCATGCCTCCCGCCTGCACATCCGCTTCAAAGAGCTCCACTTCAACACCTCTTTTTACAAGCTGATACGCCGCAGTCAATCCGGCCGGCCCGGCCCCTATAACAATCACCTTCATAAAAAAAACACCTGCTCCATTGCAACCAAACACCCCTGCGGCAGCCGCACCATCACCGTTAATTTCCATCCACAAGGCGCATCAACTCCTGTCTGACCCTTCTCTCGTCGACATCACCGAGACAAATCCGGCGGCAACTCTCCAACAAATCATCGACCTGCACATCATCAGCCGGTTTAATCCGACTGACAAAAACACGCGCCAGCTCAGTCCGCATCACCGAAGCATCACTCACATCCAGCTCTTCGGCCAGTTTTTCTCCGGGTCGAATACCGATAAAACTGACGGGTATATCCTCGTAGGGAATCAGCCCCGATAATCGGATCATCTCTTCCGCCATCTCCAGAATTCGCACCGGACGGCCCATATCAAGCACAAAAATTTCGCCACCTCTGCTCTGTGTGCCCGAAAGGAGGATCAGATGCACCGCCTCCTCGATTGTCATAAAGTAGCGTTGCATCTCCGGATGTGTAA
The DNA here is from genome assembly GCA_018399555.1 of Kiritimatiellia bacterium. Lineage (GTDB taxonomy): Bacteria > Verrucomicrobiota > Kiritimatiellia > RFP12 > UBA1067 > M55B167. The sequence continues at coordinate 10,969 of JAGYOL010000071.1, forward strand.
CGGTAACCGGCCCGCCGCGATCAATCTGCTCTTTGAACAGCGGAACCACCGAGCCGGAAGAACCAAGCACGTTACCGAAACGTACCGCTGCAAACAGTGTTGATCCACGCCGATTCAACGATTGCACAACCATCTCGGCCATGCGTTTGGTGGCTCCCATTACACAAACCGGATTAACCGCTTTGTCAGTCGAAACCAGCACAAATCTCTCAGCCCCGAATCTGACCGCCGCCTCTCCGACAACCTTGGTTCCAAGCACATTGTTTTTAAATGACTCACCCGGATTGAGTTCCATCATCGGAACATGCTTGTGCGCGGCGGCATGCAGAACAATCTCCGGCTTGAAACGCTCGAAAACCTTCTCAACGCGTTCGGTGTCGCACACATCACCGACAACCGGTATCAGGACAGTGCCAGGCATATCGCGACACAATTCACGTTCAATGTTGTAAAGCGCGTTCTCATAACGTTCAAACAGAATGATGCGTTCTGTACCGAGTCGTGCGGTCTGACGCACAAGCTCGCTGCCGATCGATCCCCCCGCTCCGGTGATCAACACACTCTTACCCGTGAACATCTCAATAATCGGAGCATCATCAAATTTGGACTCCTCACGACCCAGCAGGTCGCCTATTTCGACATTTCGCAGCCGGTCGGTTCTGACCGAACCGTCAATCAGCTCATGAAAAGCCGGCAGAATCCTGATCTCCACATCCAGCGCGTTGCAAAGCGCAAAAACTCTGCGGATCACCTCTTTCGGCACACAGACCATTGTCACGATAACTTCATCAACGTGGTATCGATCTACCATCTCAGGCAGAGCATCAATTTTTCCCAGCACCGCATAACCCTGGATGGTAGCACCGCGTTTCGATGGATCATCATCCAGAAAGCCCACCAGGCTGTAGTTGCGCGGATTGTTGTTTCTGAGCTCACGCACAACAGTATTACCTGCATCTCCAGCCCCAACTAGAATTACCCGTCTCGGTTCAGCCGCAGCACCCTGCAGACCGCCACCAGCGTAAAGCAGCCGACTGAAAACACGTACAAGCAGCAGACCTCCGAATAACAGCATCCCGTTCAGAAGAGAAACACTCAGAGGCGGACGCAGTGAAAACCTGCCCGGCAGTAACAGTCGCAGAATAATCAGAACACAGGTCGAACAGAGCACCGAAACAAAAAACCGCGGCACATCCCCAACTGTCACGTATCTCCAGATTGTACGACGGCACCTGAACACCAGTAGAAAAAACCACTGTACCGCAACCACAACCCCGAAGGTGTAAACCACACCCCACCAGCCCCAGTGCGGCGCATTGAATTCAAACCGCAGCATTATGGCAAAAAGGTACGCAAAGCCCATCACCAGAGTGTCAATAAACATTCCGCTCAGGCGCTCCTTCCAAATCATGAGTGCGTTGCTCAGCAATTTTTCCATTAGTCGTTATATTAAACCAAAAAAGCCGCGTCGTGCATAGTTGATATGCATACAACGCGACCTTATAGCACGAAGGAAGCAGATGGCATGGAGCAAATGGTTGAAATGGTTGAAAGGTTAAATAGTTCAAAGGTTAAAACTGCATAATATTTTCCTTTAACTTTTTTAACACATTCAACTCTTTTAA
>JAGYOL010000072.1 GCA_018399555.1 Kiritimatiellia bacterium
AGAGACAACTCCCGATTCTTTGATCAGCCCCGGGATGTTCCCCGTCTGGCGATTTCAATGGGCGTTGCAACTATACTTGACGCGAGACACATAATTTTGCTAAGTTACGGGACTACGAAGGCTCAGGCCCTCAAAGGTGCAATTGAAGAACAACCGAGCGAGATGAATCCCGCTTCGGCACTTCAGTTCCACCCATGCGTTGATTTTTATGTGGATAAGGCATCAGCCTTATCTCTCACCAAACAACACAAAACAAAATAATATATAAACCTTCATGCAAGCCCTCCTGATGCAAATCAGGAGGGCTTTTTAATTGCTGGTTCAATCAACTCTCTCTGTCTCCGGATCTCCGTATCAAGCTTTCTGCAACGCGATGATATCATGTCAATCCCGGAAAACGGAACGCGGCAAAGTGGCACGCATAAACTCTTTACGATCGCGTTCCGTGAATTTGTCGAACACCTTGGCAAAACCTCTGATTTTAGCAAAGATCGGTGCGGGGCTCAGATCGTCAGGATCACGATAGAATTTGATTTTGTCTTGAGGATAGAGTTCAAAATATTTTGCCGCCGTCAACCCGAGTGCCACTCCCAACATTGCCATCAGAATTCTTTTCATCATCTTCCCCTGTTCCTCACTTATAACTTGTCTTCAGGTTATCCGCATCAGGTCAGTGTCCACGGACCGCGTGGAGTGCGCCCGAGCATGGCGGATGCCGCGGCATCGCCGATGATCTCCTCGGTATCTGGGTTCCAATTGATCTTACGTCCGGTCAGCATGGCGATCTGTCCGAGATGTCCGATGCTGGCGGAGCGATGCGCAACCTCCGCCGGCGTGAGCGTTGTGTCCCGGGTTTTGACGCAGTCGATAAACTCCCGCTGATGGCCCTCAGGACGGAAACGGATCTCACCAGCCTCGATCTTCGAATCGCGTATCTTAGGCGAGGATGCATCGAAACTTCCGCGATCAACCCATACCCATTCACCGTTCTCGCCGTACCAGGTTGTACCGCTTTTGACCTGATTGCGGTCGGCAACGGTGATCGTTGTGCCGTCGGGATAGGTTCCGGTATAGCGATAGCTGGTAGGTGCGTCATAGATGTATTGCGGGGCGAGAGGGCAGTAGCCTTCAAAGGAGACTGGACCGCTCTGATCGCGTCCCAATCCCCACTGTGCGATGTCGGCGTGGTGTCCGATCCAGTCCATCATCTGCCCGCCGCCCCAGTCAAGAACCCAGCGCCAGTCCCAGTCGTAAACGCCCATGAACTTGCGGAATGGAGCCGGACCGAGCCACATGTCCCAGTCGAGTTCCGCCGGAATCGGGGTGTTCGGCGGATAGGTCTTTCCGCGTCCGCCCGACGGCAAACCCACCTCGACCCGCGCGATCTTGCCGATACGTCCGTTGCGCACCAGCTCAACGGCCCGCTGCATTTCGCTCCGGGAGCGCTGCCAACTGCCGGTCTGCCAGACGCGTCCGTGCTGTTTGATGGCATTAACCAGAGCGCGCCCTTCGAGTAGATCGTGCGTGAACGGTTTTTCACCGTAAATATCTTTACCGTGACGCGCCGCAAAGGTACCGATGCAAGCGTGCCAATGATCCGGCGTGGCTATCATGATCGCGTCAATGTCATTGCGGGAGCATACATCGCGGAAATTCTTGATCATTTCACAGTCGCTGTTTTTATAGCGGGTGTCAACGCGCTTTTTGGCGCTCTCCATTTTCTTCTTATTAACGTCGCAGACAATCTTGATGTGGACATCATCCATTCTCAGAAACGAGCCCATATTGCCGGTACCCATATTTCCTACTCCCACCATAGCCATGACAATCCGGTTGGACGGGGCGTTCTGTCCCAGAACCGCTGCCGGAACAATATTAAAAGCGGCGGCAGTCGATGCCGTTTGTAAAAAATTTCTTCTTGTTAGTTTCATTGGAATCTCCTCAATACAAATTAGCGTTTTCTCATATGTTACAATCACAGCGATTCGATCGTTTTCCTGATTTCATCCAAGGTTGCAGGATCAAGCCCCGCTTTGACGTGAATCTCGTGGATCGACCAATGCAATCCGGGACGGGAACCGGTGGTTACGATTTTGATATGTCGTCCTGTTGCGGCGAGTTTTATGGTAGTGATTTTTTTTGAATTGCCATCGCCGGTTGTCGCGGGCGCGCCCCAGTTCTTGCCGTCACTGCTAACATACACTTCATAGCCATTGGGGGTGTCGCGTGCCGACCCGGATGTATCCAGCACGATCTCAGAGAGATAGGTGCTCTGACCCAGATCCAGCGCAAACCACATACCCTTTTTAGATACACCTGAAGTCCAACGCGATTTCGGATCACGGTCGAAGGCTTTGGCCGCATCTCTGCCACCATGCGAAGCCCTTGCCTTCCAGCCTTTTGGATCAAGCTCCGCCGCCGCTACGGCGGTGCTCGTTTTGATCTGTTCGTTGTAGAATTTGAGATACAACTGCTTGGCCGCGTTGCCGCAATTTGGATCATCGAACAACCCCTTGAGTAGCGGAAAGAGTTTAATACTATGCTCCCTGAAGTAAAGGGTGGCCAATGTTTCACGCTCTTTGTCGATTGGGGCATTTTTGAAAAGATCCTCGCACATGAGCGCGGTCTTAGCACCGCCCTTGTCCATCGCCAATTTGAGGGCACCGCGATAGGCTGCTTTTTTCAGTTCGGGGTCTTTCAGAGTTTTAAGCGCAGCGACAAGAGCGTCGTAGGGCGCGAGCGAAGGCCAGCTTCCCATTGTGCGGATGGCGCTTTCGGCCACCTTGCGATTCGAATGGTTAATCGCCCCGCTGATCAGCGGCAGATAGCGGTCGTCGCTGTAACGCAGCATCACGTCAATCAGTGCTATCCGGGCGGGTGCGGAGTCGTTTTTCCATGCGTTGTTCAACATCACGACGCGCTCATCGGCGCTGACATTGCCGATGGCTGCTTTGACAGCGGATGCCGCTGAGGCGACATCGCTATCCTGCACCTGAGGCAGCAAAGCCAACAACTCCCCGATGGAGCTCTCGTCGCAGATGCCGCCGAGTGCTTTCCATGCCTCTTGCCGCACACCGGAATCATCCGTTTTCAGAAACGCGCCCACCAGAGGCAGATCGTTTTTCTTCATGCGGGCACCAATTATCTTCAAAGCACTCTTCTGCTTGTCGATGTTGTCGCCAGCCGCTCTGACCAGCGCTTTGCTGGTCTGCGCAAAGTGCATATCCTCCAAGGAGTAGCGCGCGGCACGCTTGACCCTGGCGTCTTCCGCGTCGAGCTTGGCAAACATGGCCGGGACATGCTCCGCCGAACCAACTCTGCCAAGAGCCTTGAGAGCCGCACAGACAACCTCGGGCTTTTCGGATGCGAGCATGGCGGCAATCTCCGCCGCGCACTCGCCGGCGTTTTTCGCGGCCAGCTTGGTGATCACGGCAACTTTGGCGGCATCGCCTATCTTCTCCAGGGAGGCGGTCAGCATCTTGTTGTCTACAGCATCGGCATGACGCACAACGGTCTCGCGCACGCCTTCGGAGGCGCTCAAAACTCCCTCCGCGAAGAAAGCGGGATCAGATATCAACAGCGCCTTGGCGCAAGCCGCTTTCACGGCATCCGGCGTTGCTTCACTGTCGACTAATGACCGTGCTGCTTGCGCAACCGCCGCGGCATCGCCGTGCGCCGCCATGGTGCCGATACAGGCTGCCAGAGCGGTATAATGCGTATCTTTCAGCTTCTCCGTGCGGAATTCAAGCAGTGCTTTGAGCGAATCTTTATCGGCAATGCGCCCGACACCGCTGATCGCCGCAACAGCCACGGCATCGTCGCCGCTTTGCATCAGCGGAATAATCGCGTCACTCTCTTTACGGATAACCATAGCGTTGATCAGATTGATCTGGTCGGCGCCTTTAGCGGCAACCAGTTCATCTATCAAAATTTTTCGCGCTTCACGGGAGGCACTGCCAGCGAGCAGCGTGACCGCCAAATTGCGGGTTTCGCGAACTTTGAGTGCTGGTGCGACAGAAGCGGGGTCGCACTGGATGCCGCTGCCTGTCAGTGCGCGCAGCACCGCCTGTTTGCCGCAGGGTGTGGCTGCGGCATCGCTCAGAACAGCATACACCTTGGCGATGTTGGCAACATGCACCTTCTCGTGGTGCGTGTTGCGCAGAACATCCTGCAACAGGGCAAAGGCGGAGAAAAGCGAAGTTTCATCTGCCGTCCTGACACTCTGCAAGTCACTCTCGGAAAGACCTCCCGGGGCATCGTCGACTTTAATATCACCCAGGGTGTATTGCAATCCCGCGATGATATGGGTTAGAATCGGCTTATTCAAAAAAGCGCGCTGATCATGTGCGAAAGAGGTGTAGAAGACGCGGCCTTTGCCGTAGGGGCGTATCCAGGAGACAGCATAGTCGCCATCCGAGCGCTTCTGTCCGCCCGCCTTGGCGGTGGCCTCGTCGCTCATGTCCAACGAGACCAACACCCGCAGCTTGGCGCGGTTATAGAACGGAGACTCCTGCTGATAGATTTCATCGCTCCACTTGAATTTGGGCTCGGGAAATGATTTGTTCAGCGGATGATCCGGCTCATCGAGGGTAAAGGCCCAGGTGCCTTTGGCGTTCCAGGGATGACCCCAAAAACGACCTCCGGTCATCTCGGCGGCTGCCTCGGCCTCGTAAAAATTGTCAGATCCGGCATGAATCGAGGTCAGACCTTTGCCGGACTTCACGAAAGCGAGTAAATCCTGTTCCAAAGTGAAGTTTTTCCTAGTGTCAAGCCTGGTCGTGTTCATCAGTACGAGTGCGTCGTACTTCCTAAGATTCGCGGCTGTGAGGTCGGCGTACTCCTTTGAAAAATCAATCTTGTAGGCAGTGTGCCGTGCGCCCAGTTGACGGAACGCTTCATAGCCGTATTCAATCGCCTTGCCGTGAACAAACCCTTCGCAGCGCCAGAAGACCAGTATTCGGCGATGGCCGGGGCTGGCTGGCAGCTTCTTTGGCACAATCTCTTTTAATGCGGCAATATCCTCCGGCGGAACCGGTTTCAAATCCTGCGCCGCGGAGGGCAGTGCCACTGTCAGTGCCAGACATAACAAAGCGCTCGTCATGGCAAATGTTATTGTAATCTGTTTCATTTCTATTCCCCTTAATGTTTTGAAGATAATTTAGCACCATACAGGGTTCTTGTCCTCGACTATCTGATCAATTTTTAGCACAATATACGCATATTAGGATTAAATTTTGAACCTGAAAGTTCTTACTTAGCTCTTCTTGACTTATTGAGACTGTTCAGCATAGAATGTTAGGCAGAGCAATTGAGAGGAAGATGTAATGAAAACAAAAAAGAACGGCAATGTTAATAAAACAAGAAAAACGGCCATATCCAGACCGAAAAAATCAACAAAAAGTGTTGCGAAAGAGGTAAAGATTACAAAGCGACGGGTAACATTCACATATCGCGCTGAACCAGGTCTGAAGGTTTATCTGGCCGGCACCTTCAACAATTGGGATGCCAATGCCAAAATGATGGCGGATAAGCAGCGTAACGGCAATTATTCCGCAACTGTTCTGCTGGTTCCCGGCTCCTACGAGTACAAATTTGTCATCAATGGAACTTGGTGTGCGGATCCGGAGTGTGCCGACTGGGTGCAGAACGATCACGGCACACTGAACAGTGTCAGGCATGTTGAATAACTGTTTTACAAAACAGATTTGCCCATCGGCAATGTCGATCAATTGAAAAAGTATGTCCAATTGCAAACCACGTATAGCCGTCACAATTGGTGACTGCGCAGGTATTGGCCCCGAGCTGGTTCTGTATGCGCTGAGCGATGTCACCATCGCCCGACAGGCAAGGTTGGCAGTTTACGGCAGTGTCGGTGTTATGCGCAAAATAGCGAAGCTCAGCGGCATTGAGTGCTGTCGGCCCGCTGTCTTTACCTCAATCGAGGGGGTAACCGACGATTATGCGGGCCATATTCTGATTGATGACGAAAGCCAAGCGGAACTTTCGGATATTGAACCCGGCAAAACTCAGGCAATCTGCGGGCGGGCGGCGGCTCACTGGATCACGCAGGCTGCGAAAGCGGCACTGCAGGGACAGGTTCAGGCTCTTGTGACCGCCCCGATCAATAAAGAGTCGCTGCATCTGGCAGGCCTTGATTTTCCGGGGCATACCGAGATGCTGGCTTCGCTCTGCGGCGGGGGCTGCAACCCGTGCATGTCTTTTTACAGCCGAAAAATGATAGTTTCGCTGGTGACTGTGCACAGTGCGTTGGCGGATGTTCCGCACCTAATCACACAGCAGAAAATTGTACGTGCGGCAGAACTGACTGCGGATTTCTGCCGAAAACTCGGTGTAACCTCGCCCCGTCTGGGTATACTCGGATTAAACCCGCATGGTGGTGAAAATGGATTATTCGGCACCGAGGAACAGGCGATTATCAAACCCGCCATAGCGGCTGCCCGACAGCAAAATATCGATCTTCACGGACCATTGGTGCCGGATACCGCTTTCGCGTGTTGTCAGACAACCGGCGGAGGGAAAAGTTACGACGCATGGATCGCGATGTACCACGATCAGGCCTTGATTCCCTTCAAAATGGTCGCCTTCGACGAAGGGGTCAATGTCACGCTCGGATTGCCGATCATACGGACATCACCCGACCACGGCACAGCTTTCGACCTAGCCTGGCAGGGACGCGCATCGAGCACCAGCTTCCTTGCCGCGTTGCAACTGGCAGTGCGGATGTGTCACAGCTGATCTTTCACAACGCATCGTTAAGGAGCGGTAGCACCCATTCTCAAAACCGGCAGTATCTCCTGTCGCAGGGTTGTATCCAGATCAAAAAGAGCGAAACCGGCGCAACCTGCCTGACGAGTGATGTTGATCTGATCGATGACTTGCGCTGCATTCAGACGGCTTTCGTTGGCAGTTACCCCGATTCCGGGCACAACCCGTAGACGATGGGCGCGTTTGACACTCTGCTGTTCGACCCAGCTGGAAAACGCATTCAGATCAGAGGTGTAATTCATCGGCGTGACATAATCCACAAGATCAATATCCAGCCAAGAGACCCAGTCCTGGCCTACTGCCGCGAAACACGATGGATATTTACCGAAAACTGCGGTCGACAGCAACGTGCCGGGAGCATCTCTTCTCAGTGTCCTGCGGGCCGCACTCACAAACATCGATATATTCTTTGCACGCCAGGATGCGAAACGATGATGATACTTCCGCCCCGGCTTGACATCAGCAGGCCAGTCGGCCACAACAAGAGAGGTGTCGTTCTCAAACTGGCGGCGGGCTGCATTTCCAAGCGATGAATTAAAATCCGGATATCGCACAAAATCCAGGTGGACACCAGCTATTTCATAACGGATCGCCATCTCCTGAACGGCTTCCAACAGATATGTGTGTACTTCGGAGTTACGCGGATCGAGCCAGCGTGAAACTTTGCCTTCGGGCAGGGTTGTCAGCCAGCCTTTATTCTTAAAAATATCCATCCTGGCTGGCGTAGCTCTTTCGGTTGAGAAACAGAGCAGCCAGGCGTGCACCCGTAATCCATGCGGACGAGCCGCTTTGAGACAGCTCTGAAGCTGATCGCCGTACTGCTGCAGCACAGCGGCACGCGGCAGCACCTTGCTATCATAATAAGCAAAACCGCTACCGGCGACATTCACATACAAATCGGTTATACCGGCGTATTTAAGCAATTCACAGGTCAACTCCCAGTTACCCGGATAGAGTCCCAACCCGGAGTGATCCCAGACAGCACGTATCTCCCCGCTGCGGGGCGACTGCATAATGCCGTAGAGGTTCCAGGCGGCTGACCGAAAATCGACTGCGGCTTCAAAGGCATTGAGCCCCTCACCGGATTTTATCAACGCCCGCACCCGTCTCTCTTCAGCCACCAGTTTCTGCGCAGCACGCAACGCCCTTGCACGACGATCAGCAGTTTTAACGGATTGAGCCATTTGCAGCAGACCATCGGCACCGCCAGCCCGGCCGATCAGCGCAACATCCGCAAAGATGCTTCCCGCCGCCGGCAACCATAATGAGCTGTCGCAAGTCGCAGCCAGGGCCAGCAGCATGCGACCCTTGGCCGCTGCGTCGCCATCTGCCTGCAAAACATGGGTCATCCAGTAACCGTGCGAGCCGGCAAGCCAGGCCGGATCAGTAGGTTCTCCTTCGCGATCATGCCACCAGGCAATCACCCTCGATTTACCTGCCAGCGGCGCCATACCGACCAGATTTGCCGAACTCTGCGACACCGTCTTCGGCAAACCGGGGATATTGGCACCGCTGAAGCGCATGGACGACCAGCGCCCATCTGAACGGTAACCCTGGTAACCGAGGCATTTCATCTCCATCAGCTGAGCCAATTGATCGGATGCCGAGTAGAATACAATCAGTTTGCCACCGCGACGAACAAATGCGTGCAACACGGCTAGGTCGGCGGCATCGGGCTGAGAGAGGTAAACCAGCACTGCCAGACGGGTATTGGCCAGAGCGGTTTTAAGATCGCGGTCATCACTCAAGCGACACTCAACCCCGTAACCGCGATACCAACGCTGCACATGGCTCGCCAGTGATCTGGCGTAGCCGCGCTCACCGGACGGTATTGAGTCGCTGCCATGCACAATTGCGACAGTAGCCATGGCCGAACTCATATTGGAAATCAGAAACAATCCACAGATAAACGCTCTCATGCTCTCCTTACTCAAAATTGTCGGTCAGCCCGCCGATTCTGCAACTCAGGGTGAATTGGTCGTCCGAAGAAGTCAGCAGTGCCAGGCCCTCTCTCTCCGCCAGTAATTTCATTTCATCCGGCACCGCTCTGTTGTGCACAATCACAATGGCACGCACACCCACCAACGTTGCGACGGCTATGGTGTTGGCATGATTCTGCACAGTGATCAGCAACGATTCCTCCGGGCAGTGCGCCATAACATCACTGAGCAGATCGGAGGTGTAAAAACCCTTGATTTCGATTTCTTCCTCATGCACAACCACACTTTTCAGATTGCACGTTCTGATAATCTGACTCAGTTCCATCATCTGTAACACCTTTTACAATCTGCGGCTCCGGGTTTGTCAATCACACAGCTCCGCAACTGAACCTGCGGTTGCGTTACAAGAAAGTTGCTTCCAACAATCATCAAAGGTCAGTTCTGATCATGCTGCCTGTGATCGGTGCTCCGGGGCTCAACAAATACGACCGCACGTACGGTTGTTCCTGAACCAGGTTTGGAATGAATCTCAAATTCATCGGCAACACGTTTGACATTCACCAATCCCATACCCGCTCCGAAGCCCAACGATCTGATCCACTCAATGGCGGTCGAATTGCCATCCTTACAGGCCCATTCCACATCCTCGATGCCCGGTCCGGAATCACTTGCCGTTATCTCAACTCTGCCTTTGGACATCCGCCATGTCAAAACACCGCCATCCGAATGTACACAGAGATTTATCTCCAATTCATAAGCGGCAACTGCCACCCGGCGAATATCTTTCAACGGAAACTTCTTCTCTTTAAGAACCTTCCTGATCATATTTGCCGCCTTACCGGCATTTTCAAAATCGTACTTGGCAACAGGAAACTCACGTAGCACATAGAGGTTAAAGGGGTCTTCCGGCACACAGTGACTCACCGACTCACTCTCCAGCCTATTGAATTCCTGGGTCAACTCAATCAGAAGAGCGCGATTTATATCGCGCTGACAGACAATCCCGACCAACTGCTGTTCCCGGTTGATAACCGGAAATCGGCCATAGTGATATTTGTTGAAATAGCGCAGGGCAAAAGAGAGCGGCATGTCATCCTCAAGTACAACCAACTTGGTTGACATATGTTTATGACAGGGATCATCAATATAACCGCCCTCGAGTGCCTGAATAATATCGTTGATGCTAACCAGCCCCAGGAAGCGCCCCCCCTCTTTGACGGGTACCCCGCTGATTTTCTTGTTTTTCATCAGACTCTGCGCCACCCGCAGAGGATCGGTGCGCTCAACAGCCGCCAGTTCGCTTGTCATTACATCACGAACTTTCAAACGCTGAATCATTTCAATCAGAATCAGCGGTTCATTAGCGGGAACATCCTCCCGGGTGCCGGCAAGCCCGGAATCACCGTTTTTCAAAGGATCAGCCATGCAGGAAAATCAGTATTTTATTTTTTAAGAGCTTCGTGAATGGCGACGCAGGCGTCGTATTTTGAATAACCGCTCCGACCAAGCGTTATACCAAGCTCCGCGGCTATCTCAGCCATTGAAGAGGGAGGTAATTTGCCATTGACCAGTATGATGCCGACCGCACCGATAATCTGGGCGGTGCGCACAACCTGATCGCTTGCCAGTGAAGTGAGCAGCAGGATATCCTCCTCATCAACCAGCAGAACGTCGCTCATCAGATCGGAGGCCACAACATGTTTGAAATCAACTTCAGCCGCCTCTCCCTTGTAAAGTATCCGTCCGTCCAAAAGTTCAGTCACCTCTAAAATTGTCATAAACAAATCCTCTTTCCAGACTGCAGAGAGCAGCATCCTAAATCAAACAGACATCTCAGTGTATATTACTGCAGGCTATGTGTAAACGCCTAAATCAGTGACGCGGGTGAAAACGAGCATGCACCCCTTTAATCTGTCTATGATTGACATGCGTGTAAATCTGGGTGGTCGCGATGTCGGCATGACCGAGCATCTCCTGAATCACACGCACCGGTGCGCCGTTAGCCAGAAGATGGGTTGCAAATGAGTGGCGCAGCATGTGCGGATGAACATGCTCTTTCAAGAGTGCGTTACGGGCACGTTGAACCAGCATTTTAAAGATGCCCTGACGGGTGAAGCCTGAGCCGCGTTGTGTCAGAAAAAGTTTCTGCTCATCCGCATTGCCCCGTGCGAAAAAGTCGCGCCCCGCATCAAGATAGCGCAGCAGCGCGTCGTACGCTCCGGTTCCCAGCGGCACTATGCGGCTTTTACCACCCTTGCCAGTGCATCTGACCAACCTCTCATCCACCCCTAAATCATTCAGTCTCAATCCGGCCAACTCGGAAACACGCAGACCGCAGGCATAAAAGAGTTCCAGCATGGCACGATCCCGCAGATCGTGCGACCTGTCACCCGAAATCGATTCCAGCAGGATCATGATATTTTTTTCGCTCAGCGAGCGCGGCAGACGCAAGCCGGTCTCCGGCGAGCGGATTGATTCGGTTACATTCGTATCAATGAGCCGTTCCGCAGCCAGAAAGGCGAAAAAGGCCTTGACTGCAAAGAGATGGCGTCGCCGTGTGGCTGCGCTGAATCCGAATTTACGTTGCGACTCCATCCAGGCGGAGATATCATCACGCCCTACACTTCCGGCTGAATTGACTGAACGGTCTTCACGCAGATATTCAATAAAATCGTACAGGTCACGCTCATAGGCGACACAGGTGTTGTCCGAGAGCCCGCGCTCGTACGCTATATGATCAAGAAACTGTCGTAAAAGATCCTGCATCGGCATGTGTCACTTCACAGCTTTTATGCTGTTGGCATCGTAACCAGCCTCGGCAATGCTGATTTCAATGTTCTTCTGCGCGACAGCCATTGAATCGTAATATACCGTGACCACCCGGTTTGTATGATCGAAAACACAACGGTTAATAGAGACGCCTGTCAGAGATGACAAAGCCGACTTGATTTTTCCGACGTCCTGCACACTTCCCATCGCCGGAACGCGCACAGTATGCACACGGTTGTCCTGAATTCGGCAGCCGCCGATGAGTAAAACTGAAAAAAACAGAGCAATATAAATAATTTTCATTGCACGAGTTTATCTCAAACGCACCCTCATCGCAAGTGCGCAGTTTTGTGCATGCGCATATCGGGTGCATTAACCTGGATCAGCCAAGCCGGAACCAATAAAATCGCGAAAGGCACGAAAGACAAATCAACCTCATCCAGCGTGAATTCAGTGGCGGCTGGCCAGAGCAGATGCGCGTTCAGTACCAGTTTACGCCGCTGCTACCTTGAAACTTAGGCCACACGGTGCCGAAAACCAGATAGAAACAACGTTTCACTATTTTTTCTTAGTTTTATTACGGGAAGTCGAAGGATCACCGTCGCCGCCCGTGAGATAATCAACCCGGTGCTTGACAAGTCCACCCAGTTTCGCCCAGCGGGAAGCTCTGACTGTATCCGGATTCACCGTCCAGCCTGAACCGTCGCGCAGCAACACAACGGTATTGAGGATCAGGTTGGCCTCAACTGGATCGGTTGTCTGATCAAGCACATCGAAAAGAAACGGCATAGGGTCAGACACGCCGGTCAAACCGAGGAACTCCGCAGCGCGGCAGCGCACAAGGCGACTGGAATCAGATTGCGCCAACTCCCGCGCCCGATCGTAAAAACAGGCAGCCTGCTTGCCGAAAGCCGAACAGACTATCAGGCCCCAGTAACGCTCCATCGCATTCGGCGAACCGAGAGTCTGAGCGATCCTGGATATTGCTTCAGGAAAGGGGTGCAACTGC
>JAGYOL010000073.1 GCA_018399555.1 Kiritimatiellia bacterium
CTGGAATATCTGCTACCGCGCGGCGGCATTGAACCAACCGTGGCTCCCGGCGAAAAACCGCCCAAACATATCGCGGTTGAGAGTTGCACCCTTGACGATTTGCGTGTTGCCCTGCTGCGGATCGGTATGGAAAGTGTGAAAGCTCATGAATTTCGTCCGGGTATTATGAACTTCTGGGGTGAGCACATTTTTGAACTGCGCCAAAGAATCAACGGTAAAATTAAACTGCCGCGTGGTGCCGCGGAGCAGGTTTATGATGAACATGCTTTGATTACTGCGAATGATAAAACTCCGCTCGACGTTATCCTGCGTCGTACCGAGGTGTTGCTGGATTATCTTGAGCAGCTCGAAGGAACCAACCGTTCGCTGTTGAAAACTCTGCGCGCTGACCTGCGTAAAGTACAAAAGATCAGGGAGCCACAATCGCATGATGCTTTCGCGGCCTGCGCTCTTCGTCGCGCTGTTTTATTTTCAAATCCGGCATTGGATGACTACAATAAACTTGTTTTTCTCGCCCGTGCCACCTACGCCGGAAGCCGCTTAACCAATATGCGTAACAGCGATCGAACCGGTGGACACTTCGCCACCCAGTGTTTCGGCTTCAATACGATAAGGGGAGGAGGAATATTTTCGCTTGAAAATTGGCGCAGGACAACGCCGGTTGTCACGGACTTGATCGCTGGCAATAGAGTGCTCAATGGCCGCCTGAAAGAAAAAACACTTGATACCGGATCATTCTACTCTCCCGCAGTCAGCTATGACGGTAAAACTCTCTATTTCGCACACTGCGGAGCGACGGAACATCGCTGGGTGTGGTCCGATGAAACAGTTTGGAAACTCTTCAAGTTGGATTTTGAAACCAAAAAGATCACGCAGCTCACCGAAGGGCCATGGAATGATTTTGATCCGGTTGAACTGCCCTCCGGACGTTTGGTGTTTATCTCCGAACGCCGCGGTGGATTCATCCGGTGCTTCGGTGAAGCAGCCCGCCTGCGCGTGCCCACCTTTGTACTGCACAGCATGTCGCCCGAGGGAGGCGATATCTATCCCATATCTTATTATGAAACAAGTGAGTGGCACCCTAGTGTGGATAACAACGGCATGCTGGTTTTCACCCGTTGGGATTATACCGATAGAGAAAATTGTCTGGGAAGTCAGTTTTGGATATCTTATCCGGACGGACGCGATCCACGTGCGCCGCACGGCAACTACCCGCAGCCCTGGCACACCTTTGATGACAACATTCATGGCGACCACCGCTTTGGTGCTTGCTCCGATGCACCCTCCTGCCTGCCGATGGCTCAGATGCACATTCGCGCCATTCCGGATTCACACCGATATGTGCTGACAGCCGCACCCCATCATGGTGAGAGCTTCGGCACATTATGCGTTCTCGATTTACGTCTGCCTGATGATGGACATATGGGCCAACTCAAGCGTGTCACTCCCTATTTTCCCTTTCCTGAAAGCGAGATGGCCGGGCGCAGTCAATACGCCTATGCCACTCCATGGGCGGTCAACGAGGATTTCTTCATATGTAACCGCTGGGAAGATTTGATTCTGATTGATCGTTTCGGTAATGAGGAGCTGATCTGCGAACGCGAACTCCTCCCGAAAGGGTACGATCCGCGACTGCGGCTTACGCATCCGAAACCGTTGCGGGCGCGTCCCGTGCCGCCAAAAATTCCGCAGCAGACCGCTCAAGGCGACGCCTACACACAGGCAGATAAACGTACCACAATCGGTGTGGTCAATGTGCGTGTGACGGATCAGCCTTTCCCGACAGATCGCCGTCCGGTCAGATTAAGAGTGGTGCAGGTAATCCCCAAGGATGGCCCCTGGATGGATCGCCCAATGATAGGTTATGCAACCGAGAACACCCCGCGTATCTCACTCGGCACCGTGCCGATCGAACCTGATGGCAGCGTCTATTTTGAGGCCCCCGCAGGTAAACAGCTCATATTTCAGTTGCTTGATGAAAACAATATGGCTATTCAGACCATGCGTACCACTGCTTTTGCGCACCCCGGCGAACGTCTCACATGTCTGGGTTGTCACGAACCAAAACAGGAGAGCTATACCGTTAAATCCGAATCGCCGATAGCATTTCGTAAAGCTCCGGCCAAGTTGGAGCCGGAAACAGGAGATGTGGAACCGGCAAGTTTTTATCGTCTGGTTGAACCAATTTTGCAGAGTCGCTGTGTGAGGTGTCACACAACCAAAGGGCAAGGCCCACAGAAGATGGATTTCGAATCGTTGCGTGAATATGTGTTTCGCTTTTCAGGTGGCATGGCGCGAACCACCATCAAAAAAGATTACGGCGGTTCGCGCTCCATTCCGGGACGTTGTGGGGCAATGGCTTCCGCGCTTGGTCGCGCCATGCTGACACCCGCGCACCAGGCCGCGGTGCCGCGGGAGGAGCGTTCCCGCATTCTGCTCTGGCTTGATCTCAACGCCCCGCGCTACGGTGCCTATCACGATCTGGAGGCGCAGCAGCGCGGCGAGATCGTCTGGCCTCTTCTTGATGTTGATCCGGCAGATCCAATGGCAAACGCCGATTAATACTCTGCGCTTCTCCGGTTTAATTACATTTTTCCTTAAAACTCTCTTATTGAGAGCTACCTTGCTGGCGCTCGCAAATCCAATTCTGCCTTTGAGACACACTCGTTGTCTGTTGCCATACAATTGTTAATTCTCAGTTAGTGCTCTGTAAGTTTTATCAAATAATAAACTAACACTGTTTTCACACAGGATTGACAGAATCTTCACAAATCAGTGCTTTAATAACGCCGTCTGAAAAAAGAGGCGTGCTGTCTTCACTGATAACACTCCTCTAAACGAAAACAAAAAACTAGGAGTTGAAAGTGAAAAAATTACTTCTTGCAGCAAGTATGGTTTTAACGGGGATGGTCTCCGTTAACGCCGCGACGGTCAATGTGACGGCCGACATATCTACATCCACCCAGTGGACTGCGGATAACGAGTACATCCTCAAGGATGTTATCTTTGTGAAAAATGGTGCGACGCTCTGGATCGAACCGGGAACGGTCATCCGCGGCGAGATCACCGGCAACGACTACCCCACAACTGCTCTCTGGGTTTCGCGAGGCGGTAAACTCTACGCCAGGGGCACCAAAGAAAAACCGATTATCTTTACAGATATGTGGGATGACAACTTCCCCTGGACAGATCCGTCTGTCAGAAACGATCCGGAAAATCCCTACAGCACAATCAACCCGCATCAGTATATGGACAAGAAAGGTGAGCAGTGGGGCGGACTGGTAATGTGCGGAAAAGCCTATGTCACCATTGATAACTCGGTTGACAACGTCGGCCCGCTGGTGGAAACCGAGCCGCTGGCTGAAGGACTCCTCGGCGACGGTGCCGGTTCCACCAAATACGGCGGCAACGACGATGATGACAGCAGCGGCGTGCTCTCCTATGTCTCCGTACGATACGGCGGCTACGGTCTGGCCCCGGCTTCCGAAATCAACGGCATAACGCTCTATGGTGTCGGGCGCGGCACACAGATCGATCACGTCGAGGTTGTCGGCAACCTGGATGACGGCATCGAGTTTTTCGGTGGTACAGTCAATACCAAGTATGTGGCTATCTTCAATATCGGCGATGACAGCTTCGATGTCGATCAGGGCTATCGTGGGCGCGGCCAGTTCATCTTCCTGATGCAGGGATTCTGCGACGCTTCTGATTCCTCAGTTGCCGGTTCAGGTATCGGCAACCACGTTTTCGAGATGGATGGCGTGGAGAAGAAGGACGGCAACATGCCCTGGGCTCTGCAGCGCTATGAGAACGTCACGCTGATCGGTCACCGTTATCTGGGAGTTGACGGCGACTACGCCGCCCAGAAAGAGAACAACTCTCAGGGGTTTCAGCTTGATGATAACTGTCGCGCGCAGTTCTTCAACGTGATCGCCATGGATGTCGATTCGGTGTTGGCAGCTATCGAGAGTGATAACGCAAGTTTTGACAGCTTCGAGGGAATGTCCACAGCGGCTACGAGCCTGCCAACGCACAATCCCGGCCTAGGCGCAAACACTTACACACCATACTACTATAAATCCCAGAATCAGAATTACAATCAGACAGCATTTGAGAACTTTGTGGTCTACAATTGCGCCCCTGATTACTACATGTACAAAACGGATAATAACAACAGTTATCGTACCGGTGGTGAAATCAGCACTGCGGGGATGAACTGGAATACGGCCGCGTCTATGCCGATCCGTTACATGGAACGTGAAAGTGCATCTGATGTGAATCGTCCAATGCCAGCAGTGGGTAACGGCTTGTTGCCCAATATCAGATTGATCGATCCGCGTCCGGTAGCCGCCTGGGCTAATTCACCTTACACAGCCGAAGCAGACGGCTTTGCCTCGCCGGTAAGTTACTACGGCGCATTCGCTCCTACCGGTGAAACCTGGCTCGAAGGCTGGTCAGCCCTGTCAACTGCCGGCATGCTGACCAACACCGTCAGCGCGACTGCCGCGGTTGAGCTCGATCAGGCTGCCTTCACAGTCGGATTCGCCGGCACAGTAGGTGCCAGCTACACCCTCGAGGAGTCGCTCGACTCGGGCAACACCTGGACACCGGTTGCCGGTGCCAGCACTGTTGTTGCGGATAAAGTCAACATGACTCTCTCCGACTTCGGTGTCGAAGGGGTTGCCAGCAAGCTCTATCGTGTTGTAACGGAGTAGGCTTAATTACAATTGCACCGCATGTCCGCTATCCCATGCGGTGTGGTCGGAGGCAGGCAGGCTGACTGCCTGTCTCCGGCCGATTTTTCAACCATCCAGGATAGCCGTTGCTGTGCCTGCCTGATTTAATGTTCAGGTGAGGCCACATGACAAAGGAGCAAAAACAATTGCCGTGGGAAAATAATTTTGCGGCATCAAAACATCGATCAAAAAAGAAAGACTTGTTTATGGATAGCAACCTGATCAATGGCGTTAAACCGCCTCAGATTCTCATAGCGTTTCTGTGTTCCCTGCTGTTTTTTGCCGGCTGCGATGAGAGGCAATGCAAAAATGTTGCCGAACAGCGCGATTTGGCATCCGCACCCTGGATTGAAGAGGCTGTCGCCATTGCGCGAAAAATACCTGCTGATATTCATAAGGTTGAGCGTGACCGAACGCTGGCCAAAGCTGCGGTGGTGGCATCGGAAACGGGCTTGACCAGCCAGACCGTGGCAGCAGTTGAATCTTTGAATTCATGGCGCAAGGGCGATCTATATGCGCGCCTGGCGCGCTCCCGCTATCTTGAAAACCGCAATGCGGAGGGCGATAAATTGCTCGGTGCCGCCCGACAGCTGCTGGCGGAGTCCGACTACGAGGATTGGCAGAAAAGCCGGATTACACTGGCGATTGAGCAGGCCGGTCTCGCACAGGGCAGGCAAACCGGAGCCGCTACCCTGGCCGACATTGAACCTGCCGATCAGGCAAAGCTGCTTCCGGGGCTGGTGCAGCATAATGTTTCCCATTCAAATCTGGTGGAAATGCTTGAACAGCTGGAGAGTTCAACAAATCAGGTGCTGGATATCGACTCCGCCGCCGGAGTTGTCGACACCTATCTTGTTCTGTACCGGAAATCACAGACTGAAAACCAGACCCAGCGCAGTGCCCTGCGAGATCGCATACTCGACGGAATCGACTCCGTCTTTCGTGGGCTGCACGCCGCGATTGCCTGTGAAAAACTGATTGATTTCTGCAATGCCGCCTGGGATGCGGACGACCGCGACTTCGCGATGCGGCTAAGCGAGATGACCGCCCGGCGTCTGCCGACTCTGCGGACAGATATGCGCCTGCCGATTCAACTGCGTTATGCCGGTTTTCTGACCCGCTCCGACCGCACCGCTCAGGCTATGCGCCAGGTTGAAAACGCGGCTGCGGGTATCGGGGATGAGAGTGTGATCTTTTCAGATCGTCCCGTGCTGCTGGCTGAATGCGGTGTTTTGTGCTGGCTCGCGGGCGAACAGGACAGAGCGCGACAATTCTTAGGACAGGCCGTCGAAGAGTTGAATGCCATGAAAAACGCACGTCCCAGAGCGGTTGCAGCAGTGGATGTGACTCTGCTGTTGGCACGTAACAGGATAGAGGATATGGAAACTCTGCGGGCAATGCGCGAACTCAACGGTAATTTAAGTGCGCCCTGGTAATCCTGTGCGATCACTCCGCCCCGATGAAATCAATCATGTTGTATGGGTTGAAAATGAGAAACAAAATCGCAATAACCGGTATTTTAATGAGATGCGCGGCTGCGGCACTGGCAACAGCCGCCGCCAATCTGGCCGCACAGGATGCTGATGTTTTCGGAACCTTGCGTACCCAGGTGGTTGACGCCGACTGGGAGGCACCTCTCTCCGGCGCAAGCGTAACCGTTGTTGAATTAGAGCGGGTTATGAAAAGCGGGGAGGACGGCACTGTGCTTTTCAACGAACTGCCCTTCGGAGAATATAATCTGCTGGTAAGCGCAGCAGGCTTCGAGCGCCAGTTGATGCGCGGTGTCGTTATCAATCCCGGCACAGTGCAGCAGGTGGTTGTGCGTCTGGCCCCGGTTTATACCGACATGGATGAACTTGTGGTCCGCGACTTCGATGTCGCCTCCGCTGGCGACACCGTGCTGATCGAGCTTAAAATGGAGAGTACCGCATCCTTCGATGCGGTCAGTGCCGACACCATCAGCCGCGCCGGTGCCAGCGACGCCGCCTCCGCCCTGAAACTGGTTTCCGGCGCAACTGTTCAGGACGGAAAATATGCGGTGATCCGCGGATTGCCGGATCGCTATGTGAATTCACAGCTCAACGGAGTGCGCCTGCCCTCGGCAGATGCCGACAAAAGAGCGGTGCAGCTCGACCAGTTCCCGGCCGCGATGATTGAAAGTATCAGAGTCACTAAGACATTTATGCCTGATCAGCAGGGCGACGCCACCGGCGGTGCCGTCGATATCAGACTCAAGCGTATTCCTGATAAGTTCATCGCTAAAGCCTCGGTGAGTGCCTCGCACAACGATCAGGTGACCGGAGAAAAAATGCTGGCTGCCCGCGGCCCGGGGCTCTCCTACTGGGGAGATGACCGCGGAGACCGTGCCCGTCCCTTCAGAGTGGGTGCTGTGGAGCAACCGGAGAATTCAAATCTCTCACCCTACGTCTGGAATCGACGTATGACCGAAGAGGATCGCCAGCGCTATCTCGATTCCTGGCAGATGAGTGCCTCTCAGACCGCCGCGTTCAATGACAACTACCGCATCCGTTATCGCGAAACCGAACCTGGAACAAGCTGGAATCTGACGCTGGGTGAAGTTTTTGAGCCGATCGATGATGTGCGTTTCGGCTTTCTGGGTAACTTTTCTTATAAACACGATTACGCCGGCTACAACGATGGTGTGTTGAACCGCTACATAGTCCGTAAACCTGACGAGGATGACGAGGATAAATTCACTATCGAACGCAGAAACGACACCGGCCCGGCCACATACCGTGTTCGGGAAGGGCAGGAATCGATTCTGTGGGGCGGCGCCCTTACCACCGGTTTTGAATCGCCGTGGCTCAATATCGGATTGACCTACCTGCGTTCACAGGCCACCGACGAAACCGTTACTATGATCGAGGATCGCTCTCAACTGGAGGATAACAAAAACATGTGGCGTCAGCAGAGCGTGCACTACTCGGAACGCACCACCGAAACAACACTGCTGGAAGTTGAACACCCCTGGTTTTTTCTGCCTGAAGAGATGGATGTCAGCTTAGGCAGAGATTGGCTGATCTTTCTTCCTCCGGTCACCGACTGGTCCATCAGCCGTAATATGGCCAGTCAGTATGAGCCCGACCGTGCACTGTTCACAGAGTCTTATAACAACGGTTACTGGAAACCTCCGACCGATAACCTTCCGCCACTTGAGCGCAAATGGAGGGATATTGAGGAAAATGGTCGTCAGTATGCGGTCAATCAGAAGATTCCCTTCCGCATCTACAGCGGTGACGAGGGCTATCTGAAGGGCGGTTATTTTGAAGATCAGGTTCGGCGAAGCTATCAGCAGGACACCTTTGAGTATCGTGAGGGTAATGTCGGTAAAGCACTCGAAGGAGATCCCGACGATATGTGGAGTGATGAATTCATCACCGGCTATCCCGTTCTCGGGCCGCCCGGCGAATTGGAGCAGGGCTGGTATATTGCCGCCGGTGATGACGATATCGACTATAACGGGCAACAGGATATACGGGCCTGGTACTGGATGGCGGATGTGCCGCTCTGCTCTTTTCTGGCGGTGCAGGGCGGTATACGAGTCGAGTCAACCGAAATCAACGCCCGCATGAAGCCATCCAAGGAACGCTATGAAGGAAATTTCGCAGTGTGGTCGCTCAAGCAGAATGAGGAGACCGGCTCAAAGTATCTGGATGGTGTGGCCGTTGAAAACGATGAGGAACTCAACGCGCATTCACCTGATCTGGAGCGCAATGACCGTCTGCCGGCTCTCGGTATGCGAATCACGCCGCTGAAGAATCTGAACCTGCGTCTGAACTGGTCGGAAACCGTTGCGCGACCAACTTTCAAAGAGCTGATGCCCGTGCGTTTCAAAGAGAGTGCAGCGGCGGATACCTATCTGGGCAATCCCGATCTCGAGATGTCTGAAATTGAAAACTATGACCTGCGTCTGGAATATATGCCCTCCGCCGGGCAGCTGCTTTCAGTGAGCTACTTTTACAAAGAACTCCTGAATCCAATAGACCTGCGGGCCTTCAGTCCCGGCGGCGGCGTCGAGGGCGAACGTTTTCTGATGCCTTACAACTACCCGGAAGGGGAAATCAGCGGGTGGGAGTTTGAGGCGCGTCAGGATATCGGTCAGTTATGGAGCTACGCCAAAGGTTTGACACTCGGTTTTAACTCCACGCTGATGGAGTCGGAGGTGGTGCGCCCCGCTGACGAATTTCAACAGGTGCAGGAGTTCGGAGCCGAGCGCACACGCCGCATGGCCGGACAGCCCGAATACATTCTGGGAACATACGCTATCTACGATATCGAGGATTGGGGCACCTCCTTAGGGCTCTTTTTCAACCGGCGCGGCGATGTGCTGGCCGTTGGTGACAGTGTTGACAATGGTGATGAGTATACACCGTGCATTTATGAAGAACCTCTCGAACAACTTGATTTCACCTTTTCTCAGCGTTTTCTGAAAAGGTGGACAGTAGGATTCAAAATAAAGAACCTGCTGGATCCTAAAGTCAAACGGGTTTATCGAATGGAAGACGGCAATGAAGCGTTGCGCAGCAGTTACCGCAGAGGTCGTGAGTACAGTATTTCGCTCGCATGTGAATGGTGATTTGTATGGCAGGGACGAATAATTATTCGCCCCTGCCCGATGATGAAAGGTACGAAAATGAAAATGATTAAACTGGCATATCTGATTTCCCTGGTGTCTGCCGCCGCAACCGCGCAGGACGTGGCGATTTTCGACGCACAGAGCGATAAATTTGAAAAGTGGGTTGAAACACGCAAGCTCATATCCGAAGAACGCGAAAACTGGCGTGTCGGAAGCGAGATGCTGCTTTCCCGCATCGAACTTGTGGAAAATGAAGGTCAGGAGCTTACAGAACACACCCGCAAACTGAGAGACGGGGTGTACGATGCCGACAGGGAGCTGCTTGATCTCAGGAAACAACGCGAGCTGCTGCAGGAATCGGTGGTTGGCTTGACACTGGTTGTGCACGAGATAGAGGTGCGTGTACTTGCACTGCTGGAGCGCTGCCCCCCGGCGATCAAAGAACGCGTCAAGCCTCTGTTGCAGCGTATCCCCAAAACGCGCGAATCAAAAAATTCACTGGCGGAACGGTTTCAGAATGTTATCGGTGTGTTGAATGAGGTCAACAAGTTCGCGCGCGACATAACCGTTTCGAGCGAAGTGAAGGAGTTGACGGATGGCGCGACTGCCGAAGTCACCGCTATGTATATCGGTATCGGAGCCGGTTACTACTACAACGATAAGGGTAACATCGCCGGTTATGGTTATCCCGGTGCAACCAACTGGATTTGGCAATCTGACACCGCGCTGGTGCAACCGGTTGCCGACGCTGTGTCGATCTATCGTAATGAAAAACCCGCCGCGTATGTCAGTTTGCCCGTACATTGCGAATAATCATGCGCCCGGTATGTATTTATGGGCGGGCTTTGTGTCCGCCCTCTTGGAGAAAACAATGAAATTAATTTTAGCACTCACACTAACCGCGAGCTTGAGTCTGGCACAGAATCAGAATGCGGTCTCCGTGAGCAACAAGGTGTTCGCATCGATGAACTCCAAACTGGACGCCAGGTTGGCGGAGAGCCTGCGCGAGTTGTCCGAATTGCGTACAAAGATCGCTGAACAGAAAATACCGATGAGCGAGAAGCTCAACCATGCCGAAGCGGTTCTGTCGCAGGCACGTGTTGAGTACGATGATGTGCGCCGCGATCTGGATAACCGCACTCTGACTGTGACCACAATCAGAAAAGAGATCGAGCAGCGTGCACGTGAGAAGGATTATCTGACCACATTGCTGGGCGAGTATGTACGTAATTTTGAAACACGTCTGCATATCTGCGAGATCGACCGTTACAAGCAGATTGTCGAGGATGCCAGACTTGCCCCCGAGGCGGCGGATCTTCACCCGGACGGCGTTTTCGCATTTCAGTTCAATCTTTTGGAAGAGAGTCTGACCAGGGTCGAAGAGCTGGCCGGCGGCACACTTTTCCATGGACGCGCCGCCGGTGAGGATGGGCTGGTTAAACCGGGAGAGTTTCTTTTCCTCGGGCCAATTGCCCTCTTTGCCTCCGACGACGGAAGCTTAGCCGGAGTGGCCGATCAGCGGCTTGGTTCGCTTGAACCGACGGTTGAACCTTTTGATGATCGCACCATGGCGGAAATGACCGCGCAGACCGTTAAAAACCGGAGAGGCCGGATGCCATTCGATGCATCACTAGGCAACGCCCGCAAGATCGAGCAGACCCGTGAGACCCTGAAAGAGCATATCGCCAAGGGTGGTGCGGTCATGTATCCTCTGCTGGGTTCCGCCGCGCTGGCGGCTCTGATCGCTACGGTCAAATGGCTTACGCTTGCCTTTGTGATCATGCCGCGTCGCAGCCGACTACGTGCTTTCAGCCAGGCGGTAAGGGATAAAAATTTTGATCAGGCGTGTGAGTTGGCTAAAAAACTCAGCGGCCCGGCCGGACGTATGTTGCGGGCCGGTGCGCAGCGACTGGGACAGTCTCGCGAGGTTGTCGAAGAGGCGATGTATGAGGTGGTCATGGATGTGCGCTTCCAGTTGAACCGGATGCTGCCGGTCGTCGCTGTCACAGCTTCGTGTGCTCCGCTGTTGGGACTTCTGGGCACTGTTACCGGCATTATCAACACATTCAAGCTGATTACGGTTTTCGGCTCAGGCGATGTCAAGATGCTCTCATCCGGCATATCCGAAGCACTGATCACAACTGAGTTCGGTCTGATAGTGGCTATTCCCTCCATTCTGATGTACGCTTTCCTTTCGCGCAAAGTGAAAAGCATAGTCGACAAACTGGAGAAACTGGCGATTCAGATGCTCAACGATCTGATGTTTGAACAGGCACCTCCGCCGGATTACGAATCCGGCAAGGAACTTTCTGAAACGGATTCTGAGCAGAATAATCATATTGAAGCTCCCGCTCCTGCTCTCGGCTAATGAATGGAGCGGTTCGGCAGTTCGAACGGATGAAAGTCAACTCAGAGGTTAAAACCATGGAAATCGAAACCTGCAGGGAAATATATATAGAGGCTCGTGAGATATGGCAGGCGGGCGGATGGGCCATGATAGCGCTGGCGGTCAACGCCCTGATTCTGTTCGCTGTCGGCTCAGCTCTCTTTCTGCGTCAGCTCGGACGCGGAACCTTCGGTAACGCGCAACGCGCATGGGAGCGCTGGCGCAAACGTCCGGTTCGCCGGACGATGTCGGCCTCCATAATAAACCAGGCAATGCGCATCAAAAGCGTGGCCGGAGTGCGAAGTTTTTTCGATCACTACCGCTATGAGGAGATGGCTCCCTTTGAACGTGATCTTGAAGTAATGAAGGTAGCTGTCGGCACCGCGCCTCTGCTGGGGTTGCTCGGTACGGTTACCGGTATGCTGGCGACCTTCTTCGGTCTGGCTGAAGGCGGCGGCGGAGACAAAACCATGAACATGATAGCAGGTGGCATCTCGGAGGCTCTGATTACTACCGAAACCGGTCTGGTGATCGCCCTTGCCGGTATGATTTTTCAGTTTGTTCTTGCACGGCAGCACGAGCATTTTGAAACGTTTATCGCACATCTCGAAAATCTGTGCGTGCAATCCGTAGGGGCGAATAATCATTCGCCCGATCCGTAGGGGCGAATAATCATTCGCCCTTATTGAAAGCGAATAAACATTCGCCCTTATTGAAAGCGAATAAACATTC
>JAGYOL010000074.1 GCA_018399555.1 Kiritimatiellia bacterium
TTTTCTTGTTTTTTATGGCAGAAGTTGATTGAATAGCGACTAAGAACGCCTAGTCTTGCTTTCAACGCCGCAAATAGGTTAAACCGTGCGGACTCTTCTTGGGACACAGGCGAGGATGCCTGTGCTACTTTATGCCGGGGTAAGTTCTGGATTCAATCAGACTTCACGGAGTCGCCGAGATCGTCGGGGTCGTCGGCCAGTTTACGATAAAGGGTGGCCAGGCTGACCTTGAGGGTTTCGGCAGCCTTCTCTTTGTTGCCGTTGGTGGAAGAGAGAATCTCCTCCAGGTACTCCTTTTCCTTAGCTTTAAGAAAACCTTTCAGAGATACATTTTCACCGCTCTCCTGCGCAGTGACATCCGGCTGAGTAGCGCGAATCTCACGTGTACGCTGCAGAATGCGCGGCGGCAGCAGTTCGGGAGTTATGCTTTCACCCTGCAGAAAGGTGATGGCATGTTTGACGGCATTTTCCAGCTCGCGCACATTGCCCGGCCACTGATAATTCATCAGAATAGTGGCGGCCTCTTTTGTAAGAACAGGCTCTTCGATTTCGGTATGATTGTTCTGGCACTCCTTGCGGATGAAATGTTTGGCCAGCGGTATGATATCCTCGATCCGTTCGCGTAGCGGTGGAATGTCCAGGGTGATCACTGCGAAGCGATAGTAGAGGTCGGCGCGGAAATTTCCCTGCATCACCATATCTTCGAGATTGGTGTTACTGGCCGCTATCACGCGCACATTGATGGGGATGCTCTTGTTGTCGCCAACACGGCGAATCTCTTTCTCCTGCAGAACACGCAGCAGTTTACCCTGCAGCAGCAGCGGCAGACTGGAAATCTCATCAAGAAAAAGCGTGCCGTTGTCGGCAGCCTCGAAGAGTCCGGTTTTATCGTTGTTAGCCCCGGTAAAGGAGCCTCTGATGTGACCGAACATCTCGGATTCAAGCAGATGCTCAGGCAGAGCTGCGCAGTTGACTGCCACCCAGGGCCGGTCGCGGCGCGGGCTGGCTTTATGTATCGAGCGGGCAATCACCTCTTTACCGGTACCGCTCTCGCCATTGATCAGCACGGTGGCGGAGGTCGGCGCCACCCGCTCGATCATCTCGCAGACCGCCTGCATCGATTTGTTGGATGCGATCAGATTTTCAAAGTGGTAGCGCAGCGGCTGAGATGCGTTTGTGACAGCACCGCCCCCCTTGTTTTGGATATACTCTTCCGCACGCTTGAGGGTTTCCATCATTTCGTCCACTTTGAACGGCTTGGTCATATAATCGAAGGCACCGTTTTTCATGGCGTCAATCGCGGTTTCAACAGAGGCATAGGCGGTCAGCAGAATTACGGGAATTTGCGAATTGAATTTTTTAATCTCATGAAAGAGGGTCATACCGTCCATCGGCGCCATTCGCAGATCGGTGATGACAATATCAAATGAACTGTCGGCCTTGAGCATCTCCAATGCCTCCGGACCGCTTTTGGCGGTATCAGCCTCATAATTATTGGCCTTGAGCAGGCTTTGGAGCAGCATCAGAATACGCGCTTCATCATCAACTATCAATATCTTAGCCATTGTAAGTTCTCTTCTTTGTCGGTTCATTCTCAACGTCGTGATTATACGGCAGACAGCGTTCAAATACAACTCAGTTCGCAACAATGGTTCCCAATTTGAATATCGGCAGGAACATGGCGATGACAATCGTGCCGATGACAACACCGAGTAAAACCATAAGAAAGGGTTCCATCAGTGAGGTTAAGGTCGCCAGTGTGGTTTCCACCTCATCATCGTAGGTCTCGGCCACATTCTCAAGCATCTCATCAATCCGGCCGCTGCGTTCGCCGGCCGCGATCATCCGCACCATCAGCAGCGGCAGGTTTTTGCGGCTTTCCAAAGCCATACTGAGAGAGTTACCCTGCTCCACATCCTTGCGTGCCGCCAGAATTTCACGCTCAATAACCTTGTTGTTCAGCGATGTGCCCACAATCTGCATCGAATCAAGTATCGGCACCCCGCTACTCAACATCTGCGCGAAGAGCCGGCAGAAACGCGCGATGGCGACCTTCAGAATCAACTCGCCGAAAACCGGGAGTCTGAGCATAAGTGCATCAAACTGATAGCGGCCCCTTTCGCTGGAACGCCACTGTTTAAATCCGAAGATCAGAGCGGCAACTGCCAGAACAATGAAATACCAGCGACTGCGGATGAAGTTGCTGATGTTGACCAGCATCTGGGTCATGGCTGGTAGTTCGGAACCGAAATCTTCAAACATCTCCTTGAAAACCGGAACCACAAAGGTTATCAGTCCCAAAGCCATCAGCATCGCCAAACTCAGAATCACAACCGGATAAGTCATCGCCGATTTGACCTTGCGCACCAGACGGGCCGAGGAGTCCAACATTATGGCCAGCCGCCGCAGAACATCGGCAAACTGGCCGCTGCGCTCACCAGCCGCCACCATGTTGACATACATCTCATCGAAAACCGAGGGAAACCTGGCGAGCCCCTCGGAAAAAGGACTGCCGCTCTCGATACTGTCGTGCAACGAGTTCATCACCATCTTAAAACCCGGGTGCTTGCTTTGATCCATAATGGTTGTAATGGCCGCCAGGATCGACATACCAGCATTAAGCATACTGGCGGTTTGGCGTGTGAAGGGGATCAATTCGCGTTTTTTGATGTGCCGGACACCCGGAACTTTGACTGTTTTAATGTTTGTCTTTGTCTGCATCGTTTTCTTACCGTCCTCAGCCCTCACCACCGGTAACTTCAAGTGCCGCCTGCATAGATGTGGCACCCTCCGCCACCTTCAGAATACCGCATTGTTTGAGTGTAACCATACCGTTTTCTACTGCCAGTTTGCGGATTTCATTGGAGGTTGTACCCCGTACAATCGCAGCCCGAATACCATCGGTGACCGGCAGAACCTCCATAATTGCACCCCTGCCTTTGAAACCGATTTTGTTACATTTAGGACACCCCGCCGGTTCAAACACCTGCCGCCCCTCAAATATTGCCGGATCAATTTTGTTGGCAAGCAGAATTTCCGGATCAATCTCACCGATTTCCCGCTTGCAGAAGGGACAAAGCTTGCGATAAAGGCGCTGTGCCTGTGCCAGAATCAGGGATGAGGCCAGCAGAAAGGGCGGCACCCGCATGTCTATCAGACGCGGGATGACACCCGGTGCGTCGTTGGTGTGCAGCGTGCTCAACACCAGATGACCGGTCAGAGCGGCTTTGACCGCGATATCAGCGGTCTCCTCGTCACGTATTTCACCTACCAGCACGATGTCGGGGTCCTGACGCAGAGTCGAACGCAGCACCGACGCGAAGGTCAGTCCTATCTGGGTGTTGACATGCACCTGATTCACACCGGCCAGCTGATATTCAACCGGATCTTCAACGGTTACGATATTGACATCCAATGTATTCAGATCCTGCAGACAGGAGTAAAGCGTCGTGGTTTTACCGGAGCCGGTCGGACCGGTGACCAGTATGATCCCATGCGGCTGTTCGATGGCATAGTGCATGGCTTTGTAGGCGAAGTCGTCCAGCCCGAGTGCTCCCAGACTGGGAGCTAGGTTGGATTTATCCAGCGTACGCATAACAACCTTCTCGCCGTGCACAGTCGGCAGAACGCTGACCCGGATATCCACCTCTTTCTTGAGCGCTTTGATCTTGAATCTTCCGTCCTGAGGAACACGGCGTTCCGCGATATCGAGATCCGACATGATTTTGATACGCGAGACAATCGCGTTATGCAGATGTCTGGGAGGACTGGGCCTTTCTATCAGAGCACCGTCTATCCGGTAGCGCAGACGCGAACTTTTCTCCATCGCTTCAAAGTGAATATCACTGGCATTGGTTCTGAGTGCTTCCACCAGCATCATGTTTACCATCCGGATAACCGGTGCCTCCTCGGCGGTTTCCAGGGTCTGATCCAGGCTTTCATCTTGTTCACTCTCAATATTTGAAATCTCAATGTCGGCATCGGGCGCCTGCATAATGGAGGCCATCTCGATATTCAGATTACCACCGCTTTGTGTGTCTATACGATTAAGTGCCGCCAGCACCTCATTTTCAAAAGCAACCAGAGGCATGATTTTCATTTTGACGGTCTGCTCGATATCCTCCTGCGCCAACAGTTCAAACGGATCGCTGAGTGCCACAGTCAACAAACCTCCGACCTTGATCAGAGGGGCGGCTTTATGCTTTTTCCAGAGTTGTAGCGGCGCAAGCTCAACCAGATTCTCCGGCAACGTGAAGCTTTCCGGCAGCGTAATCGGGCGTGTGTGAAAATACTCGGCGACAGCCAGAGTAAGCCTGGCTTTGTCGATATCAGGATTGCGGGCCAGAGCCTTTTCAAGCGGCAGGCCGGCGGAATTGCTTATCAACTCCTGAAGCTGTTCTTTGTCCAATACCCTCTTTTTCAAAAGGATATTTTCCAGATTGTCTATGGAGGGCATTGTAGCCATAAATATCACCGCCTCAGGGAACACGCAATTTGAGTGAAAATGATACAGTAACCACTACAACGCCGCAAGATGAAAAGAGCGTTTAGGATTTTTCGCTGTACCCCCTTTTCTAAGGAAGTTAAACGCGATCTTTTTACAGTGTACTAGGTTGTGGGCGTTGTGAATGTGAAATCCGCTTTGTTCGCTTTACTCGGCGTCCTCGGCGTCACCCTCTACGGCTCGTCACTTACCTGTGCCGCTGCAGAGAGCCGCCGGCTATCATACATGTGTCGCTGGCAAATGATCGTTTTCGGCCTTCATATCACGTGACATCAACCGAGTCACCGCTTCCACCGGTGGAAAGCTTTCATAACACAACTGATAGACCAAATCGGTGATCGGCATTTCAACATTGTGCTGCAGACCCATTGAGTGAATAACCCTGGAGTTCCAGACTCCCTCCGCCACCATTTTCATACTGCCCAGAATCTGATCTATGCTTTCACCTCTGCCAAGGCGTTCACCCACCGCATGATTGCGGCTGTGCTGGCTGGTACAGGTGACAATCAGATCACCGATGCCGCTTAATCCGGAGAAGGTTTCAGCCCGCGCTCCCAGCGCAACACCGAAGCGGGCGATCTCCGCCAGACCGCGTGTGATCAATGCGGCACGCGTATTGTCGCCGAATCCCAATCCATCCGAAGCACCGACCGCAATGGCGACAACATTTTTAACAGCACCGCCCAGCTCAACCCCAATCGGGTCATCAGAGGTATAGACTCTGAACAGCGGACCGGAAAAAACCTCCTGTATCAGATGCGCCGTCTCTGTGCACTCCGACGCAGCTGTAACAGCCGTAGGTACGCCCCGGGCAACCTCCTCAGCGTGGCTGGGACCGGAGAGCACCGCGATCTTGTCAAGGCCAAGAATGACTCGGGCTCTTTCACTCATCCGCTGATGCGTCTGTTCGCAAAGGCCTTTGGTCAGGGAAACAACTCGGGTGTCAGCATCAATCAGACCCGCAAATCTCTCGCAGACCGCCGCCAGAAATCTGGAGGGCGAAGCCAGAACAAAAAGCTGTGCGCCATCAGCAGCTTCAGCCGGATCGGTGAGCCAGCGCAGCGATTCCGGCAGTTTGATCCCCGGCAGGAATCTTATATTCTCGCCGTGAGAGGTAATTTCAGCCCGGTTCTCCTCGAACGGACACCACATTGTTACGGAATGTCCGTAAGATGATAACAGAATTCCAACGGCTGTCCCCCAGCCTCCGTCACCTAAAACAGTAATCTTCACCTTTGTCTCACCCTTCTTCTCAGCTCCGGTTTTAAGCACGCCCCCTCGAATCATCGACAACTCTCGCCGACATGCGAGCATGTTCACCTCTGCGCCGAAAATTGAAACGCGACTCACTCCCGGTACGCAGACGTGCAATGTTGGCGCGGTGTTTCCAGATTCCGACCAGAGCCAGCAGATTCAGAACGATCGGAAACCACCACCCCTCCCGCGCCAGATGCAACGGCCAGACCGCAACGGCCAGCACAATACAGGCGGCGATCGACGCCACCGAAACATAGCGCGTCAGCAGAAATACAATCAGCCATCCTAAAAAAGCGATCCCGACACACTGAGGTGCCAGCGCAATTAACATGCCGGCACTGGTGGCGATGCCCTTACCCCCTTTGAATCCCAGAAAACAGCTCCAGTTATGGCCGACAATCGTCAGAGCACCGCAGAAAAGCGGCAGCTGTAAACCGTCGACTTTCATCCCTGTCACACTCATCGCCAGCAGAGGCGCAGCCACCACACCTGAAATTCCCTTGCCGACATCGAGCGCAAAGGTCAGAATACCGGCCCGCCGACTGACCGAACGGAAGACATTGGTAGCGCCGATATTGCCGCTGCCGACAGCACGTATATCGACTCCGTGCAGTTTTGCCACGACGAATCCGAATGGAACCGAGCCGATCAGGTAGGCGCAGACTCCGCTGACCGTCCATAGAACAATTTCATTCATGCCGCAATTATAACAGTCGTTTAAAAATTTTTCATTACAATATTGCGAAGCCGGAAATTGCCAATTTTATTCTAGCGGCAACCAGCCCTTTCCTGTTATTCTCTGTAGCAAATTGAACGTTTCTATGAAGTGGAGAGGAAAAGCTATAGGAGGAAGTTTCGGATCGATCTTCGGCCCGACCGGCGCGTTGATCGGTGCGGCGGCAGGACACTATCTGGTCGATCGCAAAGGCCGGGTTTCTAAAAAGGATCGTGAACGCATACTTGTTCTGACAGCCGGTGCTCTACATCAGATCACTCAGGCCAACAACCGCTTTACCCATCTCACCGATCAGGCATTCCGCGGGATTCTCGAACAGGCCAACACAGCCCTCGACAATGTCATGTCGCACTATGACCTGCTCTATCTTATCGCCCAAAGCACCCACATCCCCGGCTGCCTCGGCAAATTGGCCCCCGCTGTGCGGCCCTATCCGGAGCTGAGCCGTGCAGCAGCAACCTGGTTCTGGCGAATCGCAGCCTGTGACGCGCCGCCCTCGCCCGCCGCCCTGAATATGCTCGAGCGTTTCGGACACAGTGCCGGCCTCACCCCGGAACAGATATTGCAGGCATCACTGCTCTACTACCGGGGCGCCTTCGCCATTGCGCAAAGTAACGGCGAACGCGAAAAAGCCTGTGCCCTGCTGGGTGTAGCGTATAATGCCGGCAATGACGAGATTAAACAGGCCTTCCGCAGAATGTCGCTAAAATATCACCCCGACAAACATACCGGATTGGATCCGGATATACGTAAACTGACCGCAGAGCGTTTCTCCCAGATAAAAGATGCCTATGAACTGCTGCAGAACCGCTCAGACGACGGCGGAGAGTGGTTTGCTCACTCCTGTCAAGCTCCGCACATCGTTCGCGCCGCTCCCGGAATGCCTGTCAGCTGCTATATCTGCCGCACTCCACAGCACTTGCCGCAAGCCGCTGATATGATATCCGAGGCACATTGTCCGCTCTGTCAGGCACTGCTCGTCTTCGAAAAACCGTTAGCCGAACACCTGCTCGCGCAGCAAACCGGCGGCTTCTGATTCTGCACAACCACATCATAACCTCTGTATTTCCCTGCCGTAAAATTATTGTCTGTCACCAATTTTATTGTCTGTCACCAATTTCTCACCAATTTTTTAAGACGGAAATTGCCGCTTGACGTCGAAATAACGAAGCGTTAAGATGCGTTACTATTTGTAGAATCTCTGGATTGAAAATCAGTTAATTGAGGGAAAAAGATGTTAAGTGAACAGATTAAGGTTGTTCTCACTGAAGATGAAATGCCCAGACAGTGGTATAATCTTGCGGCGGATTTTAAAAAACCGATGCTGCCGCCGCTGGATATCAGCGGGAAGCCGATCGGTCCGGATGCTTTATCAGCGGTCTTTCCGATGAATCTGATTGAACAGGAGGTCAGCACCGAACGCTGGATCGATATTCCCGAGGAGATTCTCGGCTACCTCAAGCTGTGGCGCCCCGCACCTCTCTATCGTGCCCGCCGTCTCGAAAAGGCCCTCGGCACACCGGCCAGAATCTATTACAAAAACGAAGGTGTCTCGCCGGCCGGCAGCCACAAACCGAACACCGCCATTGCCCAAGCCTGGTATAATAAGCAGTTCGGCATCAAGAAACTGACCACCGAAACCGGTGCCGGTCAGTGGGGTTCCGCGCTCTCCTTCGCCTGTTCGCTGGTGGGTCTCGAATGCAAGGTCTATATGGTGCGCATCAGCTTTGATCAGAAGCCCTTCCGCAAGATCATGATGGAAACCTGGGGCGGCACATGCGTTGCCAGTCCGAGCACCGAAACCGAAATAGGACGTAAAATTCTGGCGGAGGATCCCGACACCCCCGGTAGCTTGGGGATTGCCATAAGTGAGGCGATCGAAGAGTGTGTGCGAAGTGATGACACCCGTTACGCATTGGGATCCGTGCTCAACCATGTGATGCTGCATCAGACCGTTATCGGATTGGAAGCGCAGCAACAGATGAAAAAGATCGGCGAATATCCGGATATCATCATCGGCTGCGCCGGCGGCGGATCCAATTTTGCCGGTATCGCCTTCCCTTTCATAAACGATCGCATGAATGGACGCGACATACGCATCATAGCCACCGAACCCGAAGCCTGCCCCACCCTGACGCGGGCCAAGTTTCGTTACGACTCCGGCGATGTCGCCATGATGACCCCTTTGCTGCCGATGTACAGTCTCGGTCACACCTTTGTGCCGCCGCCGCTTCACGCAGGCGGGCTGCGCTACCACGGCATGGCTCCAATGGTCAGTCACGCTCTGCGTGAAGGTCATATCGAAGCAGCCTCGATCGGTCAGATGGAGTGCTATGAGGCCGCCGTTCTGTTTGCCAGAACCGAAGGGTTCATACCGGCACCGGAAACTGCTCACGCCATCGCCGAGGCAGTACGTGAGGCCGGGAAGGCAACCGAAGAGGGCAAGGAGAGGGTCATCCTCTTTAACTGGTCCGGTCACGGTCTGATGGATTTAAAAGGATATCAGGCCTATTTCAACGGTGATCTGGGCAACTATCCGCTGCCCGATGAACTGCTGCAGAAATCCGAAATCTGCATGCAGGGTCTGCCGATACCCGGGTGACCCTGCCCGCCGGAAAATGGCCCACCACACCGCCATGGCCGGTGAGGTCACCGGCTCCACAGAGAGCTGAAGAGAGTTGTGTTTCTGTGAGAGATTATTCCAACACAACAAGGTACTGAGAGTGTGATGTCTGATGCAGTTACTACACGCCAGAGCCATGACGGTTGCTTTGCTTACGTTAAACGGGGTTTGTGAACAGACCGAAACAGGTGCCCGCCGTGCAACTGCTGATGCCGAACTCACCTGCGCGGCACAAAACAACTCGTCCACACAAGCAAGGAATACGGATAACGGCCCGTCATTCAAAACCGACGAAAAAAAACGCGCCGGACGAGTGGTTGTGAATGAACACCGCCATACCAAACCCAAACAGTTGTGGGCAAACTCCTTCATCTTTCGTGAACTGCCGCTTCTGGATAAGCAGGGACGTATACAGGAAGATCAGCAGCTTGATCAGAACCTCCCGGCCGCTGAACGCATCCGCGGCTTTCTGAAATTTGAATCCTGGTACAACCACCCGCCGACTGATTACACCGGCAAATTCGTGCTGATTGAATTTGCCGCAAGTTGGTGCGGGGCCTGCAAGCGCAGTCTCAAATACATTGAACGTTTTCACAAAACCTTTCCGGAAGAATTGGTTGTCATCAGCATCTTTGAGACCGGTGCGCAGCAGAATGACGATTTCCCGCAGATCGGTGCCGGACGTACCATCAAACACAGTATCGCAATAGACACACAACGTCGCTGCGCCAACGCACTTGGCGTTTACGGCATTCCACACGCCATTCTGATCGAGCCGGAGGTAGGCGTCATCGTCTGGGAAGGAATGGTGCATCAGCAGGGATATGAACTGACCGATGAACTGCTGCACAAATTTTTCGCTCTGGGACTTGCAAAGTGACAAGTCACTTTGTGCATAGAGCATGGCGCATAGGGCATAGGGTGTTTTCTGCACAGTTTTTGACAGGATTACTGAATTATGAAAAAAACAAGTTTGTAGTACAGGCTTCAGCCTGCTAAGCAGAGCTAAGCGGATGTGCCGGTTCAGCACACTAAAGTGTGTACTACAAACAAAAAAACCGTTACAGGTAACTGAAATGACTAATCTTAAAAATCTGTGGAACCTGCGCATCATCGCTTTAATCGCACTCTGCGGCTGTGCAACAGGAAAACCGATTCCTGACCGGAATCTTATCGACGACCCCAAGTTTGCCAACTGGTTCAACATCAAGGGACTGGGTGCCGGCATTGACGACGGTAAACAACAAGGGGTTTTCCCCAGTTCCCGTGAGAGCATCGGCAAACCCGTATGGCACATTGCGCAGTGGGCCTCCAGATACAACTTCGCCGATCCGGCAACAACGACCACTACCGAAATCTCCAGGCATGTTTTCGAGATGCGGAATCCATCCAAGATTTTCCGTGTCGACAGTCTTAACGGGGTGGTTGATATGGGGCTATTTGCCTCGGCCTGCTATGACAAACCACGCAAGAAGAATGAATACTGGCCTCATCTGCTGATCTCAACCTCTTTCACCGAACCACGTGTCCCGGATGGCAACTGCCGGGTGATAAACATGAAAAAGCTGACTCTCAACCTCGATTGCAAACTGCTTGAGTTCACCGACAAACACCCCGCTGCCGATCCCTCGCTGCATGCCGCCCAATTTCTACTGCATATCGTCGTACAGAATCTCACCCGCGATGACGACGGTTACGGCGACATGATCTGGTTTGGTGTGCCGATCTTCGACAATCGCAGGGAGATAATCACTGAACGCTTCAGTAAAGACAAAGGCAAGCCGGATGCCTCCGGCAAGTTTATTTTCGGCATGGCCCACGAGGCAGTGCGTCCCATGGAAACTACCTTTTTTAAGGAGGGCAAAATCGTCGCCGGCGAAAACACGTCGCCAATTCCGACGCACGCCGACCTGCTGCCGTGGATTCACTATGCCTTCCAACTCGCCCGCAAAAACGGATTTATGCAGACAACTTCGTTCCGTGATCTGTATGTAAGCGCCATGAACCTCGGCTGGGAAATGCCCGGAACCTACGACGCAACCATGCGCATCAGTAAACTCTCGCTTACAGCAGAATACTAACCCAGCGTAGCCGCCTGTCTGCCGACAGGCAGGGAACCAAGCGGGGTCGTAGTTAAGATATTTGACATTTGTTTTTTATCTGTGTTAATCCTGTCAGAAAAAGAATTTCGTGGTTAAATTTATGATAATACCGTACTGTCTTAACATACATCCGGGTGAGACGCTGGCGGATATCCGCAGCGCCATCACCAACTATGCGCTGAAGGTCAAAGCGCATGTTGCCCCGAAAGACCCCTATCCGCTGGGCCTGCGGTTCAGTGCCGGTGCCGTTGCGGAGTTGGCTGAACGTGACACACTCGATCTTTTTAAAGAGTTTCTGGAGGTCAACTCTCTTTATGCAACCGGAATCAACGGATTCCCCTATGGCACCTTTCATGGAACAGCGGTAAAGAGCGCTGTCTACCAGCCTGACTGGACTACCAAGGAGCGTATCAACTACACCATGAAGCTCTGCTCGATCATGGCGGCTCTGCTGCCGACGGAAACAGACGGCAGCGTTACCACCGTGCCGCTGGGTTATAAAGCGGCGACAGATGCCGAATCCGAACGCGCATTTATTAAGAACATTGTAAAATGCGCTGAGTTTCTGAAAATGCTTTATGAGAATACCGGCAAACGTGTAGCGTTGGCGCTTGAACCGGAACCGGATTGTGTGATTGAAACCGGATCCGACGCGATTACATGGTTTAGTCGCTTTTACGATGCTGACGCAGTAGTGCGCGACTATGTCGGCATCTGCCTTGATACGTGTCATGCCGCAGTCGAATTTGAAGAGGCACTGGAAACCATCCTCTGTATGGAAGCAGCTCAGATAAAAATCGAACGTGTCCAGCTCAGCTCAGCCATCTCCACAACAGTCACAACCGCCGCGCTTAACGCGCTGAGCGCCTTTATCGACCCTGTTTATCTGCATCAGACCCGCATCCGCACCTCTAACGGAGACATGCATGCATACTCTGATCTTACCGATGAAACACTTGCTGACGCAGCGCGTTACACAGGCGGCACTCTGCGCACCCATTTTCATGTGCCGCTCTTTTTCGATGGCACAGCGCTGTTGCAATCAACCCATGATGATCTCACCGCTGAGTTCTTCGCGCATGTGAAATCACGCGGCTATCCAATGGAGATCGAAACCTACACCTTCGATGTTCTTCCACCGGAGATCAAACCGGATAACATTATCGATTCGCTGGTGCTGGAACATGAATGGGTGGCTTCGCGGTTGTAGAAAG
>JAGYOL010000075.1 GCA_018399555.1 Kiritimatiellia bacterium
GCGCTATCAACCCGCCGCATTCTGGGTGGATGGCGATCACGCCCGGACTCAAACCTGCTACTGCAGAAATTGCACTGCCGCTTGGCAAAAACTGACCGGCCAGAGTGAAGCTCCCGTCTCTGCAAACAACCCCGAATGGCCACGCTGGCTCGAATTGCAACAGGAACGCTACGACTCCTACAGAGTCAGGATGGCTGCTGCCGTTCACAATGTCAACAGCAATATAATGTATGCCAGCAACCACTCATGGCATAAAACCATGGGGGACGGCTGGAGTGCCCATGATCCGCGCACTGCGCCTGAGGGCATCGACTACTACACCGCCGATCTAAGTCACGATCGCAGCTTGAAACAGAGCCGCATCTATGCGATGTCTCTCTCCGCCGAGGAACACCTGCCATACGAAATCATGCACTCGGTCTATTCCCCAAAAGCATCCCTGACCCGCATAATGCAGCTGGGCGGAGTAACCCTGTCATCCGGTGCAATATGGAATTTATGGATCAGCGGCACCACAATCACCGACAAACAGGCCCGCGCAAGGGCGCGTTTCTGTGCCGGGTTTGCCGATAACAGAGCCGAAGCCCTCGGTCGAACCGAATCACTGAATCAAACCGCAGTGCTTGTCAGCGAAACCTCCTGGTTGCAGCAACGGGTCGGAGGAGTAACCGATGCCTACCGACCGAATGCAGTGAAAAACGTCGCGCTGGCACTGCAGGATGCCGGTTACGGTGTTGATATCATCAATGAGAAGATGCTGCGCGCAAATCCGAACCGTTACAGAACAATTGTTGTACCCGAGCAGCATCACCTCCTTCCCGCTTCACTGGAATCAATCGCCGAGTTTATGCGCACCGACGGCAGATTGCTCTTTTCCGGCTGTCCGCAACTGCGCAACCTGAAATCGGCACAGCTCCATGAATGTGACATCTCCGCCATAACCTATCCTGATTTCGAAGGCAAAATGGCCGGTCTGATGCGGACTCTGGGAATTGAACCCGAGGTCAGAGTGCTTTCATCCACTCCTGATCGAGCTCATTTGATTTACGCGTTCCGTAAAAAGGAGAGCAAAACAATTCTGCACATCACCGATATTACCTCTTACCTAAATGACAAAAGGATTCTGCCGGATACCAGCGAAAAGATCGATCCCTTCTTTAAAAAACGCACTCTAGAACTGGAGATCGCCTGTAGCAGAAGACCGCGAAAGGTCACTGCTGCCTGCAGACAACATCTTGACTACCGCTGGAGCTCCCAGGTCAGAGATATCCGGATGAACCACCCCGGAATTCTGAGTGTTGCGATGCCCGAAACTGATTTGAGCTGGAAATGGCAGAAGGGAATTCTGACATTCAAACTGATAGATTTCGTAACCCACAGCGCCGTCATAATCGAAAACAGCGGCTCTGCGCCAGAATCGCTGCCAGGCAACACAGCACCGCATCAATATCTCTCTTATGCCCACTACAAAATACGCAATACAATCAAAAGCGATTTTGAGAGCGATATCAACGGACACCGCTGCGACCCCCTGCTGCAATTCACCATCAGCAAACCATCCATCGGACAGATTGTGCTGTCACCCGTAAATCCGGCCTCAGGCAGAGAGTGTCTGCTCTTCCACAACGAATCAGCCCGGTCTCCCTACACCTATCTTTACACCCAACCACATGGTTTTGTCCGCGGTATCGGTGTGCTCCGATTGGATATCAGAGTCACGGATAATGCCGTCGCGCGAATAGAACTTCGTGAACAGGAAAATCGCAAGCTCTACCCCGTCGGACCTTCAATTTCGATCGCGAAGCGAAAATTGAGAGTCGAAGGGCTACAAACCCAATACACCTTTGAAGCTGACCAATGGTACAATCTGAAGATTCGATTTCCTCTCGATGGTCAGGGAACTTACGCGTTGAGTCTGCGTGCACCATCCGGTGATACGCAGCACTTTGAAAACCTGCCCTGTCTCAGCGGCAGCCAGTTTAAAAGCTGCGGATGGATCGGCATTATTAATTCGAGCAAACAAGGTGGCGTGTTCGCCATCGACAACTTTATGCTGGAACTTCAGACAGATTAAGCAGCCCAAGTTTTCAAAAAAATTAAAAAATAGCGTTGACTTGACCGCTATGTTTCTATATAAAGAAACGCCGTAAGCCAAACCGGAATCGCATATCTGGAGAAAAGCATGTTATTGAAAAAATATCCCACTCGGGAGGAATTTGACGCAATGGTCACCGAAGGCAGTGTTGTGCCGGTCGGCATCAAGATATTGGCCGACAAGGAAACGCCGGTATCGATACTGTCTCGTTTTGCGGAGAGTTCGTCCAACCTTTTTCTGCTGGAGAGTGCTGAGGGCGGTGAACACTGGGGTCGTTACAGTTTTCTGGGCATTGCCGCACACGCCACGGTCACGGTTTTCAGTCGGGATGTTCTGATCCGTCAGGGCATTAAAGAGCAACGCATAGCGCACAACAACGATCCGTTTTCGGTGCTGCGCTCGATTATCGCACCTTACAAATTGGCACAGATTCCCGGGCTACCGCCCTTCTGCGGCGGACTTGTCGGCTATTTTGCCTACGAGAGCATCAACTTCATTGAGTCACGTGTTCCCAACACGCTGCCTCCCGATGAGCCGATGGCGGAATTCATCATTCCGGAAACCCTGCTGGTTTTTGACAACATAGCGCACACACTCGATATAATCGCACTCTCATATGCCAATACTCTTAGCACCGGGGCGCGTTACGCTACAGCGGTCGCACGGGCGGAAGAGGTGCTCCAGAAAATTCTGACGGTGAATCCGAATGTGGGCCTCAGGAATCGGAGACCGCTTTCGATGCCGCTGCCGGTCACCCCGCCGGAAAAATACAAAGAGATGGTTCAGAAGGTCAAACAGCACATATATGATGGTGATGTTATTCAGTGTGTTCTTTCGCAGAGTTTTGTGGGGCCAGCCCCGGACGATCTGGTCTCGCTTTACCGTGCACAGCGTTACATCAATCCTTCACCCTATCTTTACTTTCTGAAAGTACATGGCTGCACGCTGATCGGTTCTTCGCCCGAGACGATGATCCGTCTCAACCGCCGCACCGCCTGTCTGCGTCCGATAGCGGGCACACGCCATCGCGGCGCAACCGAACAGGAGGACCGCAGACTGGCGGATGAACTCCTGCAGGATGAAAAAGAACGAGCCGAGCATCTGATGCTGGTGGATCTCGGGCGCAATGAACTCGGACGGGTTTCGATACCGGGGAGTGTGCAGGTAACCGATCTGATGATAGTGGAACGCTATTCACATGTGATGCATCTGGTTTCCAACATCACCTCAGAGGTGGAGGAACAGTATGACGCTTTCGATCTTTTCAAATATTCATTCCCGGCCGGAACCCTCAGCGGAGCACCTAAAATCAGAGCGATGGAACTGATAGCCGAGTTTGAAAATGAACCGCGCGGCCCCTATGGCGGAGCGGTTGGTTATTTCTCATTCGACGGCAACATGGATTTTGCCATCTGTATCCGAACGGCTGAAGCGCGACACGGCAGACTTACCATCCGCGCCGGAGCCGGTATCGTTGCTGATTCCGATCCGGATTTCGAATGCCGTGAAACCATTAACAAGGCCGGAGTCATCGCACGTTCAATCGAGATGCTCAGACAACTGCAGGAAGCCGGAGAATTTTTATAAGACACGAATGCGAGCTACGCACAAAGCATTCAGCGGCGCAACGGAGGAACAAAATGATTTTAATGATCGACAACTATGATTCTTTCACCTACAACCTGGTGCAGTATCTGCGGGAGATGCACAGTGAGGTTGAGGTACACCGCAACGATATGATCAGCGTTGATGAAATGGCGGCCAGGCAGCCGGAGGCGATTGTGATTTCCCCGGGACCGGGACGCCCTGAAGACGCTGGCATATCGACTGCGGTGATCGAACATTTTGCTGGCAAGGTTCCGATTCTCGGAGTCTGTCTCGGTCATCAGGCTATCGGCCTGTGCTACGGGGCCAGAATCGTACATGCCAAAAAACTGATGCACGGCAAAACCTCGGAAATCAAATGTGACGGTGAATACATTTTTAAGAATCTTGACGCCCGGCCCTTGAAAGCAATGCGTTATCACTCTCTGGCGATTGAACGCGACTCTCTGCCGCAGGAGCTGCTGATCACCGCGGAAACCGTTGATGACGGCGAAATAATGGGCGTTCGTCACAAGGAGCTGCCCGTCTTCGGCATTCAATTCCACCCTGAATCAATCATGACACCTGTCGGCAAGCGGATTCTGCGTAATTTTCTGAAAACCGCCGCCACAACTCTGTAATGCGGCAGAAAGCGCATGAGGCAACGAAGAGATGCGAGCGACACAACCGGGCGGCACGATGTCGCTTATATAGAGCGCCTACACAAGACACGAAGCAGTGTAGTAGCCGCTCTGCGAGCGGTACAACCAAGCAGCACGACATAGACATAATAAGGAAAAGAAGATTATGGAATTCTCAAAACTGTTGAAAAAACTGATTGCAGGCAGTGATCTGATCGAAAATGAGAGCTATGATCTGATTGCCGCGATGCTGGAGGGCGGCTTGTCAGATGGACAGATCGGTGCAGCTCTAGCCGCGCTGGCCGCCAAGGGAGAGAGCGTCAGCGAGATCACCGGCGGCGCGAGCGCGATGCGCAAGGCCGCCACCCGCATACAGTCTCTGGCCAACGATACTCTGGATACGGTGGGAACCGGCGGTGATGGCGGCAAAACCTTCAATATCTCCACCACCGTCGCATTTGTGGCGGCCGGTGCCGGAGCGGTGGTCGCCAAACATGGCAACCGCGCCAGTTCGGGCATCAGCGGTTCCGCCGACTGTCTCGAAAAACTAGGTTTCAATCTGCAGGTCGATCCCGAAATCATGGAAGAGGCCCTCAACGAAATCGGCATCTGCTTTCTTTTCGCCCCTTCATTTCACCGTGCGATGCGTCACTGCGCCCCGGTGCGTCGGGAATTGGGTGTGCGTACCATTTTCAACATGCTCGGACCTCTGACCAACCCGGCAGGTGCCACCCGTCAACTGATCGGAGTCTTTGCGCCGGAACTGACCGAAACCTTCGCCCGCGTAGCCGGTGAACTCGGTTCCAGACGTGTTATAGTCGTACACGGGCATGACGGTATGGACGAAATCACCTTAACCACCACCACCCGCTGCAGTGAACTGAACAACGGAGTGATTAAAACCTATGACATCGATCCTCTGAATTACTTCGATAATCTGTGCACCCCCGCACAACTCGCGGGCGGTCTGCCTGAAGAGAATGCCGAAATAACCCGTTCAATAATCAAAGGCGAAATGAAGGGTGCCAGACGCGACATAGTCCTGCTAAATTCCGCTGCCTCACTGCTGGCCGCTGATCTTGTCACGAATTTGGAAGAGGGCATCGGAGTTTCGACAGAGTCGATTAACAGCGGTGCGGCATACGAAAAGCTTATTAAACTGATAGAGTATTCACAGCAATAACAATTATTATGAGTTCATTTCTAGACAAAATCCTGAAATCCAGGCGACGAGATATCGCTGTTTGCAAAGAGCGCATCTCCAGCGCGGAAATTCAACATCTTGCTGCGCAGCGTTCGGATTTCAGAGGCTTTGCGCAGGCACTCGACATTCCCGGTGTCAGAATCATCGCGGAGATCAAACGCGCCTCGCCCTCAAAGGGAGATATCAATCCTCAGCTCGATCCTGCCCATTTGGCCCGCATGTATGAGCGTGGCGGTGCAGCGGCCATCTCGGTTCTTACGGAACCGGCGTTTTTCAAAGGCTCGGAAAACGACCTGAATGCGGCACG
Source organism: Kiritimatiellia bacterium (assembly GCA_018399555.1). GTDB lineage: Bacteria > Verrucomicrobiota > Kiritimatiellia > RFP12 > UBA1067 > M55B167. Next base: position 5,832 of record JAGYOL010000075.1, read on the forward strand.
CAGTGCCGCGACACTGCCGGTGCTGCGCAAAGATTTCATCGTCGATCCCTACCAGATCTACGAAAGCGCCGCCATGGGAGCTGATGCCATTCTGCTGATTGTGCGCATTCTGGACGACGAAACGCTCCACTCTCTGCACACGCTTGCCCGCCGCATAGGACTTGACATTATGACCGAAGTCTTCGATGAAGATGACGCCCGACGTGCGGTCGAGCTTAAAGCTGAACTGATCGGAATCAATAATCGCGATCTGGCCCGCTTTACAACCGATCTTGAACAGTCCGTCAGGCTGGCTGCATATTTCCCGGCTCAAACCGCACTGGTGGCCGCCAGCGGCATTCACCATCGTGCTGATATTCAGAAAAATCTGCACCATGGCATACGCCGTTTTCTGATAGGTGAGGCCCTTGTAAAACACCACGATTCCGACGCTACACTGCGGAAGTGGACGCAAAAGAAAATCTCTTAAAAAGCTGATTGCAGCTCGACAATATGATTTCCGGCAACCAACCCAAGCCGATGATGAAATGATGAGAATCAACGGATTAAAAATCTGCGGCATAAGCGACCCTGAAACCGCCCGGTTCTGTGCGGAACAGGGTGTCGGTGCGGTCGGCATGGTTTTCTTTGAAAAGAGTCCGCGCAATGTCAGTGCAGATAAAGCCCGCAAGATTTCAGCCGCGCTGCCGGAAGATGTCGCCCGGGTCGGGGTATTTGTGGACATGCCGCCCGACGAGCTGTTGCATACAGCTGGCAAAGCCGCGCTTACCACGGTGCAGTTGCATGGCAATGAGAGCAACGCAGAGATTATGAGTTTACAGGCGGCTGGCTACCGCGTGATCAAAGTTCTTAAAAGCCGAGGCGCGGAGTTGTTAAAAGATGCGGGTAACCTACCCCCCGGAGCCGGAATTATGGTAGAATCTTCGCATGGTAAATTGCCGGGCGGCAATGGAACGCAGTGGAACTGGTCGGAAGCCTCAATTTTAAGCGGCATCTGCGAATTTGCACTGGCCGGCGGATTGACCGCTGACAATTTGATGCAGGCGCAGCGGTTCTCCGGTGCCGCAGCCTTTGATCTGAGTTCCGCAGTTGAGAGCCGACCTGGAATTAAAGAACCCGCCAGAATTGAACAGCTGTGCCGCAGGGCAGCTGAATTAAACATCAACAGAATTTTCTGGAGATAATCGGAAATGCCCGCTACCAAACTTCAAAATGCTAATATCGCCTCCACCACGCTGCTGGCCTCACCCAGGGAGTTGCGACAGGATATCCCCCTGAGCCACACCCTGATTTCAAGAATTCAGGGTTTCAGACAGGAGGTCGAACAGATTCTGGACGGCGAGGATCGGCGTCTGATCGCCATCATCGGTCCCTGCTCAATTCACAATCTAACTGCCGCCAGAGAGTATGCCGAACGTCTCAAAAAATTACGCGATGAGATTGCGGAGAGTATCTGCGTGATCATGCGGGTGTATTTTGAAAAGCCGCGCACAGTACTGGGCTGGAAGGGGTTGATCAACGATCCCTACATGAATGACACCTTCCACATCGAAGAAGGCATACGTATGGCGCGGCAGTTCCTGAAGTTTATCGCTGAAACCGGGCTGCCGGCAGCCACAGAGGTGCTTGACCCCCTCATGCCGCAGTACATCGGCGACCTGATCTCATGGTCGGCCATCGGTGCCCGCACCGTTGAGTCGCAGACCCATCGGGAGATCGCCAGCGGAATATCCACGCCAGTCGGTTTGAAAAATGCGACCGACGGATCACTGAAATCGGCAATCAACGGTATTCAGACCGCCATGGAACCACATCACTTTCTGGGCGTGACCGATCAGGGCCTGCCAGCGGTGTTCAGTACAACCGGCAACCCCTATCCGCACCTTGTGTTGCGCGGCGGAAGGGAACCCAACTACACGGAAGAGAGTATCCGGGCTGCGGAGGAGGCTCTGTATCAAGCGCGTGTACCTGTTCAGATCGTAGTTGACTGCAGCCACGGCAACTCTTGCAAACAACCGGAACGCCAGTGCAATGTAGCCCGCGAGTTGATGCGCCAGATCGAAGACGGAAACCGGTCAATCCGCGGTTTGATGCTCGAAAGCAACCTCGAATGGGGCAGTCAGCAGATGAGCGGAGAATACGGCGAACTTCGTCCGGGAGTCTCGGTGACCGACCCCTGCATTGACTGGGAAACCACCGCTGATATCATGCGGGAGCTGCATCGCAGATACAAGAAAGCCGTTGCAGCGGCAGATTGAAAATTCAGAGGACAAAAAATGAGCAACGAGCGAGAGAAAATTATAGGCGCATATCCCGACCCGAGCGGCCATTTTGGAAAGTTTGGCGGACGTTATGTCGGTGAAACGCTGATCACCGCGCTTTCCGAGCTGGAAGAGGCCTGGAATCAGGCTCGCCACGATACCGACTTCATGGAGGAGTTCGGAACCATGCTGCGCAACTACGCCGCCCGACCGACACCGCTCTATTATGCGCAAAGACTCTCGGAACAACTCGGCGGCGCACATATTTATCTCAAAAGAGAGGACTGCGCCCACACCGGAGCACACAAGATAAACAATGTTGTCGGTCAGGGATTGCTGGCAAAATATATGGGCAAGACAAAGGTGATCGCCGAAACCGGAGCAGGTCAGCATGGTGTGGCAACCGCCACCATCGCAGCACGCTTTGGTATGGAGTGCAAGGTTTTCATGGGTGCCGAAGATATCCGTCGCCAAGCCCCCAATGTGCAGCGCATGAAGCTGCTTGGCACTGAAGTGATACCGGTCACAAGCGGCACCAGCACCCTCAAAGACGCCATGAGCGAGGCTCTGCGCTACTGGGTCGCCGAGGTCAGAGACACCTTCTACGTGATCGGCACGGTTTCAGGACCTCACCCCTATCCCGCCATGGTGCGTGACCTGCAGAGGGTAATCGGTGATGAAGCCAGAGTTCAGATTCAGGAGCAGCTCGGACGTCTGCCTGAAATGCTGATTGCCTGTGTGGGCGGAGGCAGCAACGCCATGGGGCTTTTCTATCCCTTTCTTGACGATTCCTGCGCAATGGTCGGCGTTGAAGCGGCCGGTCACGGTTTACACACTCCGCAGCATGCCGCCTCAATCTGCGGCGGTTCTCCCGGAGCACTGCACGGTGCCATGACCTATCTGTTGCAGAATGATGATGGACAGATCCATGAAGCCTGGTCGATCTCCGCCGGTCTCGATTATCCCGGTGTAGGTCCGGAACACGCCCTGTTGCATGAACTCAAAAGAGTGCGTTACGAAGGTATAACCGACAACGAAGCGATCGATGCCTTTAAGATGCTCTGCAGATACGAGGGTATAATTCCCGCACTGGAGAGCTCACACGCGCTGGCTTTCGCCATAAAAGAGGCACAAACAAGAACACGCGATGATGCCCTGCTGGTTTGCCTCTCAGGACGTGGGGATAAGGATCTGGAACATATCATGAGATACCTGGCCGAAACACACAAAGGTTGAATTATGAATAGAATAGACAAAACATTCGCTGATCTGAAAGCACAGAACAAGACCGCACTGATTGGCTTTCTGACCGCCGGCGATCCTGATTTTGACACCAGCTTAGAAGTTTTGAAAGCCGCCTGTGAGTCGGGTGTGGATATCATCGAACTGGGAATTCCCTTCTCCGATCCCACTTCTGACGGTCCTGTTATACAGGCAGCCTCTGAAAGGGCATTGCAGGGCGGCATGTCTCTCGGCCGCTCTTTTGAACTGGCGGAGAAACTGAGAAGCGTCACCCAGACTCCGATTGTGCTGTTCAGCTACTATAACCTGCTTTTTAAATACGGACTACAGAGGGCTGCGGAAAAACTTGAGGCAAGCGGCATCGACGGCGTTCTGGTGGTTGATCTTCCACCCGAGGAGGCGCATGATCTGCAGGCAGTTCTCAAGGATAAAAACATCCACATCATCCGTTTGGCGGCACCCACCACAACACCCGAACGACTGCGTATGCTCACTGCAGGTGCCGGCGGATTCCTCTACCTGATAACACGTACCGGTGTAACCGGTACCGGCGGACTGGATTACGCGCAGGTTGAGGAAGAGGCCGCGGCCACCCGGAAAGTCTGCACTTTACCGCTCTGTCTCGGGTTCGGCATCAGCACAGCTGCCGACACCGCACGGCTCGCACCAATGGCGGACGGCCTGGTGGTCGGTTCAGCGCTGATCAGAATCGTGGCTGAGTCAACAGACAGCAAAACACTGCCCGCGCAGATCAGTGCCAAGGTCAAAGAACTGCGCTCCGGTATGGACAGCACCACCAAACCCGAATACGCTGTCACTCAAAGCTGACGCTTGCAAAATTATATTGCGGATCGGCTGTCCGAGCGGTATCATTATCACAATGTTAAATGGTGTTGAGAGAGAGCGCAATGCAAAAAACAAATTTGCAAAGGCAAGGCGCAACGGACAGGTTATGGTCGAATACGTTGTCGTCTTCGTCTGTATGCTGGCGGTTGTGACAATCTTTGCGCTCTGTCTTTACGCGGTAAGGCAGCAGTCAAACAGAGCTCTTGACCTTGTTGCCTCTGAGTATCCCTAACCGGATTCCGGGATAACTCATCCCGGGACAGCCAAGGAAGAAAGTATGAAGAAACGTTTCAAAAAACGCAACGGTCAGACCATGGTCGAATATATCATCATTGTGGTTCTGATCGCGATAACTCTGCTGGTGCTTTTTTCGCGCCTGAGCAAAGCAACCGGACGTAAAATTGCGGGCGCGACCTCGGCTCTTGATGCCGATGCCGGTTCCGAAGCCGAATCGCTGGCTGAAGATATCGATGAAAACAAGGTCCGTGACCTGAATGCAGATGGCACCTTCAACTGAGTTTCCGCCGCGCGGTTTCGGTAAAACATTGTGCCGGATTAGACCTGCAGGCAGGGTTTCCAGCAACGGCCAGGCCATGATCGAATCGGTTTTTGTCATAATTCTGACCTCTCTGGTATTTCTGGCACTGTTTCAGTATGCGCAGCTTTTTTCGGCCAAACTGATTCTGACCCACGCGGCGGCCAGAGCGGCACGTGCCCGCACTGTGGGGTTCAATCAGTGGATGGTGCTGAAAAGTGCGCGGGTCGCATCAATTCCCGCAGCCGGCAGGCGGCTTGTGCCGCCGGGCGGCGGGATTGATCCGGCGATCTCAACCGCGTTGCAGCAGAACCGGGTCGGCGATATCTGGGAGATGGCTCTGCGCGGCAATACCCGCTCACCGGGGGCGATGCTTGAACGCGGACGCGTACCGGAGTATATGAACACGATCAACAACCCCACAGCCGACCAGCTGCTGGACTACGAACTATGGGATACACTCTCGGTCGAACTTGATGAATCACTGACCCTGGACGGGATGACTCCTGCAGAGATCGACGTCAACGTCAGGATGCGTCATCCCCTGCTGATCTCGCTGCGGGCTCTGATCGACGGCGAGTTGCGCGAAGCCGGTACCGATGAGGATTTCGCTGTCAAAGGCTACTATCGGATCGAAAACCACTATCCACTCTATATCGAGGATGCCAACTGGTGAGGCAACCCACCCACAGCCATTTGAAACCCGATACTTCCGGTCAGACGGTTGTCTATATTCTGCTGGCTCTGACCACCCTTGCCTTTTTTCTGCTGTTTATTGTCGATCTGCATCAGATTATCCGCCGCAAGAATCAGAGCCAGAATGCCGGTGACGCCGCCGCACTGGCAGCCGCACGCTGGCAGGGTTCGACCCTCAATCTGATCGGTGAGCTCAACCTGATGCACATTTTGGCACTTGCCGAACGTGATGATGCGGCTGTGAATGCCATCACCAACATGCAGAAAAGGCTCTGCTTCACCGGACCGCTGACCGCGCTGTTCGCCAGTCAGGTGGCCGCCAAGAATAACAATATGTATGTCGACCGCGACATGACTGAGCTTATCAGCGAACATGCCGACACCGTACGGAATCAATACTCAATGCTTTTCAACGGCGTCATGTTCTATCCGGAGCCCTGGCCCGGCGCTTGGTATGAATATGCTGACATGCTTGACCAGGTGGCCGCCACCGGTGTTGCCGCCGGGCCCGACAATGCGATGTTTTTCAGCGAACCCTCAGAGTCGCACCCTCTGCTGAACAAAGCCTTTTATGATGCGGTGGAGAGTCGCAACTGGTGCTGGTTTCATCTCTACGCCGGCAATCTGCTACAGAGTTATAACAGTTATCAGGATTGGGCACCACTGCCTGAACCCGATATCCGACGCTATAACGACTGCGAGTTCTACGCGCTGAGCGTACAACCCGTAGCTACCGTGATAAAGCACTATTTTAACGCCGAGCAACTCGACACCTTCCTGCGCACAGCTGGTTTCAGTGACATCCCCTATGCGATGCTCAACACTACCAATGTGATGGATTCCGTCGAAAACTGGTTCTTCTATGACAGCGGCAAATGGGATGAATGGCTTTTAATTCAGCCCGGTGGCGAGGGTTATTTTCCGATCACCGGTCCGGTACGCGAACAATATAACTATGCTGGAGCGGATGCGGTCGTGCGGGTCAACGCGACAGTTGAACGCATGA
>JAGYOL010000076.1 GCA_018399555.1 Kiritimatiellia bacterium
CAATCCTGTCTAAAAAAGAATTTGGTTGCCTGCCTGTGCGTAGCACGCAGACAGGCGGCTAGGCTGCGCTACGTTATCTCAGGCGCATTTATGGTTTTAATAACCGATTTCCAGAATTTCCTTGATCACATCGGCGGTGTATTCAGCACCCGTGCCCCAGGCCTGCGCGAGGATTGCGGATTGATCGGCGAGGCGTCCGATTGATGCGTGGTCGATATTGCATTCACGCAGTGAAATGGGGTTGCCGATTTGTGCGAGCCAGCTTTTAAACTGCTGTATGCCCTCAGCGCAGGCTGCGCTTGCGTCTTTCTCCTGCACACCCATTATATTGCGGGAGAAGGATGCGATCCGGCTGGTGCGTCGGCAACTCTCCCAGCTCATCCAGGCGGGTCCGGTGACGGCCAGTCCCGCACCGTGCGGAACATCAAAAATTCCGCTCAGCGGGTGTTCCAGCATATGTGACGGAGTTGCCCAGGCGCCGACGCCGGCGGAACCCAGAAAATTCCAGGCCAGAGTGGCGGCCCACATCATCGCCGCCCGTGCTTCGATATCAAAGGGATCAGCCAGAATTCTTTCGGTAGAGCGCATGATCGCTTTGACCACCCCCTCGGCATATCCATCCTGCACCGGCATGAAACCGTCAGCTCTGGTCAGATAGCTTTCAATAGTATGCGAGATGGCATCCGAGGCGGAGTAGGCCACATAGTCGGGGGGGACGGTCAAGGTGGTTTTCGGATCCAGGATTGAAAAGTGCGGGTTGAGCAGCGGGTTGACCATTGCCCGTTTCTCGCGTGTTGTGTCATCGGTTATAACACTGCCGCCATTCATTTCGCTGCCGGTTGCGGGCAGGGTCAGCACAGTCGCCAGCGGCAGGGCGCTCTGCGGTTGCAGTGAATTGCGGTTGAGGTAGAAGTCCCAGAAATCACACTCCGCCGGAATGCCGGCGGCAATCGCTTTGGCTTCGTCGAGAACACTGCCGCCGCCGACAGCCAGAATGCCGTCAACCTTCTGGCCGCGTCCGAATTCGATGCCCTCCGTTGTGTGAGAGCGCAACGGGTTCGATGATACGCCGGACCACTCACTCCACTGGATATTGTTCGCTTTGAGTGATTCGGTAACATCGTCGTAAACACCGTTTTTTCTGATGCTTGATTTTCCATAGACGAACAAAACATTGGTCAGACCGGCATCAGCCAGTTCGCTGCCAATCTTCTTTACGCTGTCATCACCGAAAATAATACGTGTCGGATTGCTGTATTCAAAAGGGTACATAAATTCTCCTTGTTTTTTAGTTGTTGTTATTCTCTCAATTTCAGCCAATAAAAGCAAGATGAGAGCTATGATTGAATTCTGTTACGCCCGGGTGTATGATAGCGTTTTTCAACATAAAAAAGTTATGGAGGGAGCGTATGCTCAATGGTATTTCTCCGGTCATATCACCGGAACTGCTGAAAATTATGGCTGAGATGGGGCATGGTGATGAGCTTGTGCTCGCGGATGCTCATTTTCCAGGTCACACAATGGGCCGGCGCGTTATACGGGCTGACGGATTGAGTGTCGCGCAGCTACTTGGTGGTATCATTCCGTTGTTCGAGCTGGACAGCTATGCGCCGCCGCTGATTATGATGGCTCCGGTTGAAGGGGATCAACTAGACCCGGCGGTTGAACAACGTTACCTGAATGCGATCGGTGCGCATCTGAATCCGATACCCTTACTTAACCGTATTGAGCGTTTCGCCTTTTATGACAGAGCGCGGGAGGCATTTGCGGTTGTCATGACTGGTGAATCGGCCAAATACGGCAATCTGATTCTGAAAAAGGGTGTCTGTTGCGGTGGGGTGAGCTCCGCCTGATATCCGATATCCGACACCCGGACCGCCCTCTTTGTGGCTGTGGCACAATCCTCTGATTGGCAGAGGGTGATTCAGCTGTTATAATTGCCGCATTATGAGAGCTGATTTTATATTTTATCTGATTATCGCCTTTATCACGGCACGTTATCTTTTCGCTTTGTATGTGGATCATCTTAATTTAAAGGCGCTGGATGCAAATCTGCCTGAAGAATTCAAAGATGTGTACGACCGCGAAAAATACCGTCGTTCGCAGGATTACCTGCGCGTCAACACCTGTTTCGATGCGTTCAGCGGTGCTGTTAATCTGATTGTGACACTTACCTTTCTCTGGTTCAAAGGACCGGGTTGGCTGAACCGCCTGGTTGGCGGCTGGTCAGAGAGCTGGTTGTGGCGCGGTCTGGCTTACGGCGCATTCATATATTGCGTTGTGCTTCTGATTGCACTGCCCTTCTCCATTTACCATACCTTTGTAATCGAGGAGCGTTTCGGTTTTAATAAAACAAATGTGAAAACCTTTGTGACTGATCAGTTGAAATCACTGCTGCTGACAGTTTTGATCGCTGTGCCGGTTTATCTGGGTGTGCTATGGTTCTTTCAGAGATTCGAGTTGGGCTGGTTGTGGGCTTGGTGCATGCTGACAATTTTTTCGTTGTTGATTATGTACATTGCGCCGGTCTGGATCATGCCGCTGTTCAACAAGTTCACGCCGCTTGATCCGGAAGGCGAGCTCAGCCATGCAATCAGGCGGATGTGCGCGAAAGCAGAGTTTGCCATTAAAGGAGTTTTTATTATGGATGGATCGAAACGTTCATCCAAATCCAATGCGTTTTTCACCGGCTTGGGCAGAAACAAGAAAATCGCACTGTTTGACACCTTGATTGAGCGTCACACAACCGAAGAGCTGGTGGCGGTACTTGCGCATGAGATCGGACACTATAAAAAGAGACATGTGCTCCAGATGATGTTGACATCATTTGCAAGTTCGGCTTTGATGCTTTTTCTGTTGGGACTTTTTCTTAAATCTCCGCTTGTTTTTGAAGCTTTCGGGGTGGAGGGTGAGCCGGTACACGCCGGATTGTTCATCTTCGGTTTTGTGTATGCTCCGCTTAATTTCGTGATTTCAATTTTTCAGAGTGTTCTGAGCCGCCGCAATGAATATGAGGCGGATCGTTTTGCCGCGGAGATAACAGGGCAGCCGCAGGTAATGATCGATGCGCTGAAAAAGCTCTGTGCGGACAATCTGAGTAATCTGACACCGCATCCGTTAAAGGTCTTTCTCGAATATTCACATCCTCCGGTTCTGCACCGGGTTCAGGCACTGCGAAAGAAGGGAACGGGGTGATGCCCGCGGCGCACAGAGAGAGTCAGATACTGAAACATTTTTTCAGAGTGTTCAGCCGGAGTGCATTCAAAGGGGCAGGAAAATTCTCAGTGCCGTCGCTGCCGGGGGCGGGGGTGGCCTGCTTTGCCGCCGCGATGTCAGGCGCCTCTCCCTCCGATACCCTGCTGGTCATTACTCCGACCATTGCGGATGCTGAACGGGTTTACGCCGATCTCTGCGCACTGGGACGTCTCGCCGGATCTCTGCCGCTGCTTTTTCCGGTTATGCTGGAGGGAGATCAGGAGAGTCAGGGCAGCCGGCTGCAGGTGATTAAAGAGCTTTGGCATAGTCAGTCCTTGATCGGCAGCCCCGGTGACTCAATTACAAAGAGCGATGAAAAGAGAGTGATTGTGACTTCACTGCCGGCGTTGCTCCAGAAGGTGCCCGATCCTGCGGCACTGAACGCTGCCGCAATAAACCTGAAGGTCGGCTCCGAATATGATTTTGAAGGGTTGATCGCACAGATTGCCGCTGGCGGTTATGAACGCTGCTCCGAGGTGGATGAGCCCGGGCGGATGGCTGTACGCGGCGGCATTATTGATCTGTGGCCGCCCGCGGAACCGCAGCCCTGGCGTATCGAGTTTTTTGACCGGGAGATCGAGTCGTTACGCACCTTTGATCCCATATCCCAGCGTTCGGTTGAGATGGGTGCGGCCCTGTGGGTGCCGCCGTGTGAACAGCGTAATCTTCGGATGCAACTGCTGGCCGAATGTCTGCCGTCGGCAGTCGGTATTCTCTGGCTTGAGTATGATGCGCTGCGTGACGCTGCTGCGGCGATCACGGAAAACGAAACTCATTGCTGTAGTTGGAGTGAGTTGCATGCTGCGGTTGTGCGCTCAGAGCCTTGGCTCACCGTTTACTCCGGTGACCCTGCACCCGCTGGTGTGCCCGCCATGCCCCTTGAAATTGCGGGGCTTGCCGGCTTGTCGGAACTTGGTTCGCCGGACAGTTTCCATCCCGAGTTGATCTCAGGGGCGCGTCAGCGACTGTTTGACGATCTAAAGCAGCGGGCGCGACAGGGAGAGAGTGTGATTGTCTGCGCGGATACGGCTGGTGCCTGCGAACTGCTGTCGCATGAGCTGGGAGAGGCGGACGATATCCGGGTGCTGCACCTGGCGCTCTCCGGGGGGTTTGTCATGCCCGGATTAACTGTCGCCACGCAGCCGGATTTGTATGCTTCGCGCCAATGGAAAGCACGCTCTAGAGTTCCGCCCGATAACCGCGGACGCCATTTTGAACATGCCGCCGAGCTTGAACCCGGTGAGTTGGTTGTGCATATCGACCATGGAGTGGGACGCTTCCTGGGCACAACGGAGATTGATTTCAACGGGCAACGCTCGGAGGTGATGACTCTTGAGTATGCCGACGGCATGAAAATACATGTACCCGTGAGTCAAGCCCACCTGGTCTCTCGCTATGTGGGGGTGGCCGGACACAAGGCCCGGCTACATAATCTGCATGGAAAACGCTGGAGCAAGGACAAAACGGATGCTGAGCGCGCGATTGCCGATATGGCTGCGGAACTGCTGGAAACACAGGCTCAACGTGAGATTGTGCAGGGATTCAGCTTTGCGATAAGCCACGGTTGGCTGCATGACTTCGAAGCAGCCTTTCCCTATCAGGAGACACCCGATCAGAGCAGAGCCATTGAAGAGGTTAAACGCGATATGGCCAGAAGCAGGCCGATGGATCGTCTGATCTGTGGTGATGCCGGTTACGGCAAAACCGAAGTCGCGATGCGCGCCGCCTTTATCGCGGTGATGAACAACCGTCAGGTGGCGGTATTGGTGCCGACAACCATTCTGGCTGAACAGCACTATGAGAGCTTTCGTGAAAGGATGGCTCCGTATCCACTTAAAATTGCGGTAGTCAGCCGCCTGCATACCGTTGCGCAACGGAAAAAAATTATCGCTGATTTGAACAACGGCACGGTAGATATCGTGATTGGGACGCACGCGCTTTTGAATGCGACGGTTCAGTTCAAGAATCTGGGTCTGCTGATCATCGATGAGGAACAGCGCTTCGGCGTCAAACACAAAGAACGGTTGAAGCAGGCGCGTCAGGTGGTGGATGTGCTGACGATGTCGGCCACACCGATTCCGCGCACCTTGTATCTCAGTATGACGGGTGCGCGCGATATGAGCCTGCTGCAGACTCCGCCGCGTGAACGTGTGGCGGTGGATACCAGGATCGCGCGCGATAGCGACTCGGTGATGGCCGGTGCCATTCGCCGGGAGTTGAATCGCAATGGGCAGGTTTTTTTTCTGTTCAACCGTGTGCTGACCATTGAAATGATGCGTCGGCGCCTGCAAAAGTTGGTGCCTGAAGCGGTTATCGCCGTGGCTCACGGTCAGATGGCCGGAGCCGAGCTGGCAGCGGTGATGCGCTCTTTCGAGGCCGGAGCGATCGATTTGCTGCTCTGTACAACCATCATCGAGAGCGGGCTGGATATACCGCGTGCAAATACAATTCTGGTGCATCGTGCCGACCGCTTCGGCATTGCGCAGCTCTATCAGCTGCGCGGCAGAGTAGGACGCTCATCACGCCGCGGTTACGCCTGGCTGCTGCTGCCGGAACATGGCCATATCGATAGTGACGCAAGACGGCGTATCGATGCGCTCAAAAGACATAGCGGACTTAGCGCCGGATTCAACCTGGCTCTGCGTGATCTGGAAATTCGCGGTTCCGGTAATCTGCTGGGTGCTGCTCAGAGCGGTCATATTGCGGCAATCGGCTTCGGCCTATACTGCCAGCTGCTTCGACGCACAATCGCACGTTTCAAAGGAGAAAAACCGCCCATGCTTATCGATGTGGCTCTGGATCTGGACTTTCTGGACTTTTCGCCCGGTATTGTCGATCAACAACGGTCGGCTTGTCTGCCCTACGATTATGTTGAAGATGAGGGACACCGTATGAAGCTGCACAAACGTCTGGCCGAAGCGGTTGAAACGGTGGAGGTGCGTGAACTGCTGTGTGAGATTGAGGATCGTTATGGACACGCTCCCCCGGCGGTGCGGCGTCTTTTTCTGATGGCGGAACTGAGAGTCGCGGCGGCAGCGAGAAATCTCGGGCGTATCGAGTGTTCGGGTAACCGGCTCTGTCTTTACAGGGCTGGCAGACGGGAGCCGCTGCTGGTGAACGGAGAGATACCTCGTCTGCCTGATAATCTGCCTGAGAAACGTTTGAAAGCGATGATCAGGATTGTGAAAAAAGTTGATTCCGCGATGCTGGCGGTTAGGTGACCGCAGCGGCCGATTTTCCCAGGGCGGATTTTTGTATCAGAGTTTGGCACTGTCTCGAATCCATGCGCGAATTTTATTAACGACTTCCTCCCAGGCGGATGTCTCTCGCCGCAGCTCCAGAAAACGGTCAAACAGCGCGAACCAGTCGTCAAGAAATATGCCGGTTAGACGCATGCGCTCCTGGAAAATGCCGCCGGATTCCATCTGCTCGATTTTGGGCAGTTTAAGTGTGCGGAACGCAAATTCGGAATCGACAACCGCAGTATAGATTTTCTCCTGATGAGCCAGCGTGAATTTGACCCGCTTGAGTTTCTTGCCGCAGAGCAGGGCTGTGAGCGCTTCACGGCTGTTGAGAGGCGTGCCTTTGCGTAGCAGGGCCTCATGAGCCCCCTCTCCCTCGCGAAAAAATGTCAGCGGTCCTTCCAGCATGTAGCCAAACTCATCGCCCTGACGGTTTTTGTGAACACCGCCGTTTTGCTCCCAGTTAAACCAGAGCCAGGTCAGAAAATCCATCCCGGGTGTAGGTGCGACCGGCGGTTCAATGGATTCATCGGGTGCAAAGCTGACCAGGGGCAGATCGTTGAAGTTGACCCCGGCGCGTTTCAGAGCAGCGGTTTCAGGAGTCAGAAGAACCGGCTGGTTATCGGTGCATTGTTTGAAGGCGATAGTGAAAGCATCGATCTGTTTGTCGGAGATAGCACCAGCCATGACGGTGTCGCGGCGGAAGTCCAGCACTGTCGGTATGCCGGTAAGTGTGGGGGGCATATCCGGCAGCAGGGTGTCGATCACCCGCTGTTTGATCTCTGAACGCACTTGCCGCGGGAGAAACTCGACTCCGCGGGCGCGCAACTCAACCTCCTCCTCGAGTTTGCAGTGCGCTTTCAGCAACGCTTCGGGAACTTTACGTTCGGCCTTCATCAGCATCAGGTGCAGATAAGAACCGAAACAGCACTTCTCCTCGGTGATTTCACGGTCCAGCAGATGCCTGCCGGTAACCCAGCCGGATATAGGATCCCGTCCGAGTGTGCTTATCGGCGGAGCGGCCTGCCGCGCGAAATTCTGCAGAATATCCGGATCGACAGCCTTTAGCAGGTAAAAAAGTCTGAAATTAAGTGTGCCTTGTTCAAATGCCATTGGAAAACCTCTCATTCTGCCACCCGCACCATGCTTCAACCGGTGACCTGTTCAACGATTCATAGAAACGGAAACCGAAACTCAAACCAAGATAAAATACAGAGTTGAGAGCCGCTTGTCACTCGAAATCGGGGGGCGGGATTTTCAGTGTAAAGCGGAGATGACAAATGCACTTTAATAATGCTACAATTAGCGGTCAATGAAAAACAACTCCACAGATTTTGATTTTTGGTACGCGGTTCATAATACCGAGATATTGTTACCACCCAAGCGTCACATTGAAACCTTTGGCAACACGATCATCAATTACCACCTGGTGTGTGAGTTGATGGATGATACCAGCAAGGTGAGGGTGCGTGAGGGGCGGATGCAGGCACTGCGCCCCCAGATTATTACACCTTCAACTTATGCCAGCACCATTCTGGAGGGTTTCGGTGAACAGGCCCATCGTTATCTGGAGTGGCTGCGCAAGCATGAAGACTCCGTGCGGGTGTTGCGTTACGGTTACACGCTGAAAAAGGAAACCTTCAACGAAGAGGTGGTTTCCGATACCGTTGAAGCGGTGCTTGATCGGGTTCTGGATGACGTAGGTTCACGTAAAGATCCCTTTTCCACTGTGATCAGGGGGGTGGACGAACCATGGGACGTCTGTCTGGTGAAGTTGTTTTGGAAGGTGATTGAGAGTTCAGCCGGCAGCAATATCCGCGAGCTGCAGGAGCGGCACATGTTCGAGATTAAAGATGGCATACCGCTGGGAGTGCGTGAGGATATTGAAAAGGCTTTTGCCGCCGCTCAGAGTGATATCTCTCTGGTTAAGTCACTGGGAAAATTTCTGCAGGATAACGGTGTTTTCGAGCAATATCAGGATCGTTTTTTTCAGTTGGTAAAACGCGGTTGACCGATTATTCCGCAACTCTGATCCGAGCGAAGAGATACAAGATTTTTATTGAGGAGAAATTATTGATGATGACGATAACAGAAAAAATTCTGGCTCGCAGTGCCGGTCTGGCTTCGGTCAAGCCGGGTGACAATATCTGGGTGAACGCCGACATTCTGCTGACACATGATGTCTGTGGTCCGGGAACAATCGGAATTTTTAAACGTGAGTTCGGAGCCGATGCCAAGGTTTTTGACCCCGAAAAGGTTGTGATAATACCCGATCACTATATCTACACCGCCGATGAGAAAGCACATCGTAATGTTGATACCTTGCGGAAGTTTGTTAAAGAACAGCAGTTGCCGTACTACTACGACCCTGGCACCGAGAGTTATTGCGGCGTATGCCATGTGGCTCTGCCCGAACTGGGGCATGTACGTCCCGGAGAGACAATTTTCGGTACTGATTCACACACCTGCACCCATGGAGCACTGGGCGCATTTTCCAGTGGTATAGGCAATACTGATGCCGGGTTCATCCTAGGTGCCGGCAGGCTTCTGGTCAAGGTGCCCGAGACAATTCGTTTTATCCTGGATGGAGAGATGCCCGGTTATCTGAGTGCCAAGGACCTGATTCTACAGATAATCGGAGATATCGGGGTTGCCGGCGCAACCTACTGTGCGATGGAGTTCAGCGGGTCGGCCATCGATTCACTCAGTATTGACGAACGCTGCACCATCTGCAACATGGCGGTTGAGGCCGGTGCCAAGAATGGAATTATCGCGCCTGATCAGAAAACCTTTGACTATGTCAAGGCACGCACAGGGAAGCCTTTTGAAGCACTCTACAGTGATGCCGGTGCGACAGTCCGGGCCGAATATCGCTATAATGTGGCGGAGCTTGAACCGGTAGTGGCAAAACCGCATCTGCCGGATAACCTGGCGACGGTTCGCGCCTGTTCGGGTACAAAGGTTGATCAGGTGTATATCGGTTCGTGTACCGGCGGTAAGCTGGAGGATTTTCACATGGCGGCCAGGGTTATGCGCTGCCGTAAAGTGGCGGTGCGTACCATGATTGTGCCGGCCACACGTCAGGTTGAACGCGCTCTCGATGAGGTCACTGTCGAGGGCGAATCGCTGCGATCCATCTTTGAAAACGCCGGGGTGGAGCCGATTGCTCCTCCGTCGTGCGCGGCCTGTCTCGGCGGTCCGCTGGACACATTCGGACGAACGCATGGAGAAGAGGTGGTTCTCAGTACAACCAACCGCAATTTTATCGGTCGGATGGGTTCCAAAAAGTCACAGATATATCTGGCGTCACCATTTACCGCAGCGGCCACCGCTGTCAAGGGCGTGATAACCGATGTCAGAGACCTTTAAGAGGCAATTAACAAGGAGTTTTATCAATGACCAAAGAGCATATCATTCGCGGACCGGTTTTTGTGCTGGAGGACAATATCGACACCGACCAGATTATTCCGGCATGCTATCTGAACCTTGTACCCACCATTCCGGATGAATATCGTAAACTGGGATCGTTCGCGCTGGCTGGTCTGCCCGAAGGGAGTGCCGCATTTACCGCCAACAGCGACGGTTCAACACCCTATCCGATTATCATCGCCGGCGAGAATTTCGGCTGCGGATCATCGCGTGAACATGCGCCGATTGCTCTGGGAGCGGCCGGTTGCAAGGCGGTTATAGCGCAAAGCTACGCCCGTATCTTCTTCCGTAATTCGGTGGCTACCGGTGAGATATATCCACTTGAATCCGAAGAACGTCTCTGCGAGGTCTTCCGCACCGGAGAGGAGGTTGAGGTTGATATGAACAACAATACAATTACACGTTTTTCCGATAAAAAGGTTTTCGGGCTCAAATCGGTCGGTGCTGTAGCTCCGGTAATCGCTGCTGGCGGCATGTTCGCCTATGCCCGTAAAATTGGAATGATCAAGAGTCGGGATTAACAATGAGTGAACGTGCTACCAGAGTTGTCGCTGTCGCCAATCAGAAGGGGGGTGTGGGCAAAACCACAACCGTGGTCAACCTGGCCGCAGGTCTGGCACTGCTCGACAAAACCGTTCTGGTTATTGATCTCGATCCCCAGGCCAATGCCACTAGCGGATTAGGACTGGAACGCTCTCCGGGAGTGAGCCTCTATCCGGTTCTGACCGGCAAAGCGGATGTTGCCGACATTATTCAACCCACCCCTTATGCGAATATCAATATCATTCCGGCCGAGATCGACCTGGCCGGAGCTGAAATCGAAATTGCCCGCGAGGAAAATCACCTGGCGGTGGTGCGTCGTGAAATCGACCGTGTTCTGACCGCCGGGGTTTTTGATTATGTCCTGATGGACTGTCCCCCGTCGATCGGCATTCTGATGACATCATCACTGGCGGCGGCTGACAGCATCATTGTAACGATGCAGTGCGAGTACTACGCTATGGAGGGGCTGAGTGTTATAAGTCAGCTGGTGCAGCAGATGCGTGAGAGCGGCGTTAATCCTGACCTGACGATTGAGGGTATTGTGATGACGATGTTCGATGTGCGTACCCGCCTGGCCTCAGATGTGGTGTCCGAGGTGCGTCAGCATTTCGGCGATCTGGTTTACGATACGATCATACCGCGCAGTGTGCGCATCAGTGAGTCGCCCAGCTTCGGCGAACCGGTTTTGTTTTTTGCGCCCTCCAGCAGCGGTTCGATAGCCTATAAAGCACTGGCGCAGGAGTTTATTAAACGTCACAGCCTGCCGGTTTGAGCTGTGCTCTGAATCATTTCCGGTGCGCGGCAGTCAGAGCTTTGACAATCTCTCCGGCTATTATCAGACCTGCAACTGAGGGGACGAAGGAGATGCTGGCCGGAGTACGGCTGCGTATGCCGGGCTCCTCCTCCGAATAAACCACCCTCAACTCAGCTATGCCGTGTTTTCTCAGCTCACGGCGCATAATTCTGCACAACGGGCAGACTGCGGTTGCATAGATATCAGCGACTCTGAAAGCGGTCGGATCCAGTTTGTTGCCGGTGCCCATGCAGCTGATGAGCGGCACGCCCAGCTCTGTGCAGCAGCGGGCCAACTCAACCTTGGCAGCCACTGTATCGATCGCGTCAGCCACATAATCAAAATGAGCCAGATCAAACTCCGCACTGTTTTCAGGCAGAAAGAATTTCCGGATGCAGTGTACTTCCACTGCCGGATTGATGCTGCGCAGCCGCTCAGCCATTACCTCAATCTTAACCGCGCCGACTGTGGTGACCAGGGCTTCCAGTTGACGGTTGATGTTGTCGGCGGTAATGTTGTCGTTGTCGATCAGGGTGATTGCTCCGACGCCGGCACGCACCAGAGCCTCCGCTGTGTAGGAACCGACTCCGCCGACTCCTAAGAGAGCGATTCTGGCCTGTGCCAATGTTGCCAGCGCATCCCTGCCGATCAAAGCTTCGGTGCGTTTGAAGATGTCTTCAGAAGTAATACGGGTGTCCGCCTGCACTGTGCAGCTCTCTATTCGTTTTTGTCCGCTTCCGCTTCAAGCTCGTTTTTCAGGCGTTCCTCCTCGATGGCCAGCTCGGTTTTCAATGCGGCTTCCTCTGCCAGCACTTCCGCCTGCTTCTCGATCTCTTTGGAAGCGACCTCGCGTGCAAGTTTTTCAAGCTGCTTGCGCTGTGCTTCCTGTGTGGCCCGCATTGCGGCACTTTCCTTGATTTTTCTTTCGCGCAGCCGCTCCATGTAAGAACGCACGTCACCGCCGCTGCTGCGCACCTGGTGAAGCTCTTCGCGAATCGTGGCAGCGGATTCCGCAGCCTTCTCCGTAT
>JAGYOL010000077.1 GCA_018399555.1 Kiritimatiellia bacterium
TATCTTAACTACGACCCCGCTTGGTTCCGGCTACGCTGGGTTAGTCGCTATAAAATCAACTCTTGTCGAAAAAAACAATCATATCGGTCGTTAGCAACAACTTGAGCTGGCAGCCGGTCGCAACTACAGCAGAGCAAACTACCAGCTACCGGCTACCGGCTGGGTTGCGGACACAGCTCACGTGAGATTTATACATCGCATAGTCGCCGTAACTGAAACAAACGAAGATCACCTTCTCGATTTTCGGATGCTCGCTCAGGAAATTCACAGTTGTATCCAATGCAATCCGGCAGGCCTGTTCCTTTGGGTAGCGATAAACACCGGTGGAAATTCCTGGAAAAGCCATACTCTTAACCCCGTTTTCCACTGCAACCTCCAAACTCCTTCTATAACAGCTCGCCAACAATTCGGACTCCCCTTTGCCTCCGCCATGCCAGACCGGCCCCACGGTATGAATCACATATTTTGCGGGAAGTCTGTAACCGGGTGTTATTTTGGCATCGCCGGTTCTGCATCCGCCGAGAGTCATGCACTTGGTCAACAGTTCGGGCCCCGCTTTACGGTGAATACAGCCATCAACACCGCCGCCACCCAAAAGCGTTTGATTGGCGGCATTAACGATTGCATCAACTGCGATTGTTGTTATGTCGCCCTCAACCACAGCTATTCGCATCTTCACCCCCTGAGAGTTTCTCAAAACAACGACGCATCTCATAGGTCGCGATACTGAAGGCACTGACCACATTCAGCGAGTTTTTAGCACCGTAGAGCCGGATACGCACCGCTCCGCCGTTGCAGAGCCGCACAACATCCGGGTCAAGTCCGAAGCGTTCATTGCCCACAACTAAAGCGGCGGGGAAACGCCACTCAACCGACTCGACCAACGGAGCATCCGCAACGGTTTCGAGCGCATAGCAGGTGATCTCAGCCGCCTGCAACTCACGGATAACCGCTCGGACGTCAGCTGCATAACGCCATTTGACCAGCTTGTCACAGCCAAGTGCCGCTCTTGCAACCTGTGTCTGATCGGGTACCGGTGTGTAACCGCACAGGATAACTTCATCCGCCCCGAAACACTCGGAACTTCGCAACAGAGCTCCGGTGTTGAAAGCTGAACGCAATGAATCCACAACCACTTTCAGCGGCATCTGCTCATCACGGCTGTACCTTTGCGGCAGATCATCTTGCAGGATATCAACATCGGTTACGCGCAGACGGCTGACTGAACGCTCGACCGGCACCATAACATTCCAGAGTTCACGTCGGCTCATCCGGGGCTTCAAGAGCGCAGCAAGTGCGCTGAGTCGAGGAAGGTTGCTTTGACATGCCACCCATTCGCGACACGCTGATATCTTAATATTGCGTGCGGGATCATCCAGTTGCAGAGAGTCGATCTCCCGCAGCAACTGATATGCCCGGCACCATATATTCTCTTTCGCGTTCACAACTCAAAGAACCGTGACTTTCAAACCCTGATGATCGATATCGAAATCAAAAAAACGCGCCTCTTTATTGGGCGGATGCTTAGTGAATTTATTGCGGATGCGTTGCGCGGCAGCCGCATTTTTCGCGATGATAAAGATGAACCCGCCGCCCCCGGCACCCGGCAGCAGTGCGGCGGAGCACTCATTTTTCACCAAGCCCAGCAATTTTTCGATCGGCGCGTTGGTTGAACCGGGATCGATACGTTTTTTGAGCTGCCAATAGCGGTTGATGCAGGTGGAGAAAGCTTCGATATCCTTGGCATCCAGAGCCTCCTTGGCATCCAGAGCGCAGACTTTAAGGGCGTCAATCGTCTGCAGTATCTCCGGGTCACGTGCCAGATATCCGCTTACCACATTCTGCAAGATATTCTTAGCCATCCGCTTCTGTCCGGTGAAGTAGAGCAGTGCACGGTTTTTAAGGTCAGGGTTGCGTTCCATTTCCAGCAGACTCCAGCGCAGACTGATGCTCTGTGTCGCCCCCGGTTCCGTGCGAATCAATTTGACGCCCGGCAGAATCCCGCCGACCTGATCCTGCCAGCCGCCGCCGGTTGACATACGCTGCTCCAGCAGTGATGTCCTGGCAGTCAGTCGGTCGAGCGAGCAGACTTTACCCAGAACACGATCGAGGCAGGCCAGCACTGCCGCTCCGAGAATTGAGCTGGTACCCATGCCGGAGCCCTTGGGCAACGCGGAAAAAATTGTGAGGTCAAGTCCGCCGCCGAGTACACACAACCTCTTTTTGAGTGATTCTTCCGGTGATTCAGGAACGATACCGGAGAGAATCAGGGCCGCCTTGGCCAGTGCCGACCAGTCGGAGGGATCATGATGATCCAGCACCTCGGCGGTTTCTTTTAACTCACGTCGTTCCCCCAGATCGATGCTGGTCAGCCTGATGGTATAACAGGTGTTCAGTTTAGCCATCACCTGAATCGGGTACAAGCCGTTGAGCGTAACGGCGGCATTCAAAACCAACCCGCCACGCTCGGTGCAGATCGGCGGGGTGTCCGACCAGCCTCCGGCAAAGTCGATGCGCACCGGGGTGGTCACCCAAACCACCTGATCATGCAGAATTGCCGCAGGTGCGGTAATCGTTTCGGGGTTATATGCTCGTGCAATTGAATTGGATATCTCGCGGAAGAATGCGGCGCAGCAGCACTTTTCATCCGCTGCTTCCCGTGCGACGGCCACCCCGGTCTTAGGCCACTGCTGGTAGATCATGGCTGCCAGTTTATAGATGCGTGCTCTGAAAAGATGCTGATGGGCTTCGCTTGTCGCGATCAGATCGGATATCTGCCTGAGCACACTGCGGGCATCCTCCCTGCTGCGGATATCGGCACAGATGCTTGCAGCGGGAAATGAGTCATCAGCCTTCAACCTATCACCGATACAGGCCAACCCGACTTTACGCATGATTTCGCGTCTCTCCGCCAACAGGCGACGGTGATTCACGCGGGGAAGAAGCTCGGCCAGCGAGTGCCGTCGTGCCCGTGAGTTGCCGCGGAAACCGCCGCCTGATGCTATTTCGAGTGCCTCTCCGACAACATCATTGATCTCTCCTATCCGCCATAACCTGGCACTCCAAATGCTTTGTGAGCTCTCCTCACGCCACAGTTCAGCCGCTTTGATCCGGTTCCGCTTCAACCACAATTCAACCGGCTGATTAAGAAAAAGGCAGTTTTGCTCGCCACCGAACGCCGTTTTGAAATCATCTTGCACGCCATAGGCGATCGCCGCCCACTGCCGGTTTCCAACCGGCAGACAGACCAAGCACACACCACGGGACAGCCTCAGCTCACAGCGACACTCAGCCGGGACGCCTGTAAGAATATTGTCGCCTTGCAGAATCATTTTTCCGCCGCTTTCCAAATGAACCGCCTCGATCAATGCCCGCCCGGAGGCAAGCGGAGCTTTGATATATGAATTGAAGACAAAGGCTTCTCCGCTATCATCGGTGTGTGCTGCAACCGCCGCGCTGCTATTGCGGAAACCGTACTCACGAGCCGTACGGGAGAGTAGTGAATATCCGGTCAACAGCTCACGACTGCTGCCGATGTGGAAAAAATCACAGAATGGCAGAATGTTGACATTGAAGGGGCAGTCACGCAGACCGTTATAAATTTTCCGCCGGACTCTCCGATGCCTGGCGCTGTGGTCTTTGCTTGCACAACATCGAAGATACTCCGCCTGGGTCATTGAAGGCGAGAGTGCCATCAGCAACTCCTTGTACAGATCCAGCGGCGGTGCATCACCATTGATCACATCACCAAGCAGACCCTCCTTCACATGGCACTGTCCACGCTTCAAGCCAACTCCGCATACCCGCATAAACCGCTCTATGACATCGGGGCCGAAACTCACCAAACCGGTATCGATGGCTACATGACCGTATGAATCGGTCGCACCCGCAGCCTGCATCAGATCATTATCCGGTTTCTGAAGAAAGTCCCTGACCTGATAAGACTCCGTTCTGGCAGAGACTCCCTTAAAACCCTCAGGCACATAAACCCCGTGACGTGAACCACGTTCCTGCGAACCGTAATAGGCAACACCGGTGATTCCCGGGGATGAAAAATCAACGGAAGCATGATCAAATGTAAGCAGCACATCACCGGAAGTCACCAGAACATGCCCGTCATCCGGTGCGGGAAGTTGCGCAAGAGTGCGTAAAATCAGATCGAACAACGCCAGCGGCGCACCGGTCTCTGAACCGACAGGCACCGGTGTGAAGACCTTGCCCTGAGCGGTGTAAGCTGGCGTGCGTCGACTGTCGCCACCCGAATGACAGATCAGAATACGGTGCCCTCTGAACAATGTGGCGAAATCCGCAGTTGTATTTTTATTCAGCAATCGCCGCGCCAGCTCCAACAGAACGAAGAAGGTTGAACCAAGTGACCCGACACGGCATCCGCCCGGATCAGGAACAACAATACACTCTGTCTTCTCCGGCAGCAGACCAACCGTGCGCCGCCATGCAATCTGCTCTCTGTAACCGGTAGCCTGCGCTTCATTAGCCGCTGTTAAAACAATAATATCAAAAAGTTTCATGCCCTCAAATTAACACGAATTGAGAGTTCGGAACAGCATAATTTGACCAAGAGGATTATCTAAGAAGTTGAACGTCTGGAACAGGATATGGTAACATAACGGGGTTAGAGAGAGATAGGCGTAACAAAGCGGTCAGAACCAGTTGAGGAACAACCATGTGGGATTATAGCGACAAAGTGATGGATCATTTCCGGAATCCGCGGAATGTGGGGAAAATCGATGAGCCGGACGGCAGCGGCACAGTCGGCTCGCTGGCCTGCGGTGACGCCCTGACCCTGATGTTCCAACTCGATGAAAACGGCAGAATCAGCGAAGCCAGATTTCAGACTTTCGGCTGCGCGAGTGCCATCGCTTCGTCCTCGGCTCTGACTGAGATGCTGATCGGCAAGAGCATCGAGGAGGCGGAAAAGATAACTAACCGCGATATCGCCGATTTCCTCGGCGGTCTGCCCGACCAGAAGATGCACTGCTCCGTAATGGGGCGGGAGGCTCTTGAGATGGCAATCCATAATTACCGCACCGGTGAAACGGTGATGAAACAGCTTGATGATCATATAGTCTGCACCTGCTTCGGTATCTCTGAAAATGAAATCCGCCGCATCGTGATTGAGAATAATATCACCAACATCGAAGATGTGACAAACTACTGCAAAGCTGGCGGCGGTTGCGGTATGTGTCGCAGCGATATTCAGAAGATCATCGACAAGGTTCAGGAAGAGCGCTCCCATAAACCCGCACCCGCTGTTCCCACGCAACCCCGCCCGTTGACGAATCTGCAGAAAATCAAAATGATCGAGGAGGTCGTCGAACGCGAGATTCGTCCGCGTCTGCAGAAAGACGGCGGCGATATCGACCTGATTGATATTGTCGGCAACCAGGTGATCATCGCCTTTCGCGGCATGTGTGCCGGGTGTCAGTCATCGGCATTCACCCGCCACGACTTTATCGAGGCCAAGCTGCGTGAGTTCGTCGCTTCTGACATCGTGGTCACCGAAGAAGGCAAAGAGGACTGAGCATTTGATTTATGAAAACAGTATATTTAGATAACAACGCCACAACCTGTATTGCCCCCGAGGTGCGCCAGGCAATGGAGCCGTATTTCAATGAAAAGTATGGTAATCCTTCGAGTATGCACGCATTTGGCGGTGAAATCGCACGCGACATACGCAAAGCCCGCGAAAAGGTTGCCGCTTTGATCAATGCCGATCCCAGTGAGATCATTTTTACAAGCTGCGGCACCGAGAGTGACAACATGGCGATTCACGGCTGTTGCGATCTGATGGGGCCCGGCACCAAGATCATCACCTCCCGTGTAGAACATCCCGCCGTACTGGGACCCTGCCGACATCAGCGCGAAGCCGGGTTTTCTCTGTTTGAGCTGCCGGTTGATCATCAGGGACATCTAGATATGGACGCCTACCGTGAACTGCTGAAGTCCGAGGGCAGGAAGCTGGTAAGCATCATGTGGGCCAACAACGAAACCGGGGTGATCTTTCCGTTGAAAAAAATAGCGGTGCTGGCCAAAGAGGCCGGTGCAATAATTCATACCGATGCCGTACAGATTGCCGGCAAGCTGCCGATAGATGTTAAAAAGGTTCCGGTTGACATGCTTTCGATCTCGGGTCACAAGATTCACGCTCCCAAGGGAATCGGTTTTCTGTATGTGCGGCGGGGCACGCGCATGAAGACTTTTATGATCGGTGGACACCAGGAGAGCGGTCGACGCGGAGGAACCGAAAATGTGCCTTATATCGTCGGCATGGGTGCCGCTGCGGAGCTGGCTATGCAGAACATAGAGGCTGAAAAATCCAAAGTCGCCCATCTGCGTGACAAACTCGAACAGGGCTTGCTGACCACCTGTCCCGATACGCGTGTCAACGGCGACCCCGATGCGCGTCTGCCCAACACCAGCAATATCAGCTTTGAATTCATCGAGGGTGAAGCGATCCTCTATCATCTCAGCGACCGCGGCATTTGCGCTTCAACCGGTTCGGCCTGTGCAGCCGGGTCACTTGAACCCTCACATGTGATCAGGGCCATGGGAGTGCCCTTCACAGCGGTACACGGTTCAGTGCGCTTCAGCCTGAGTCGCTACACAACCGCAGAGGAGATCGCCTATGTTCTCAGTGAGGTGCCGCCGGTGATCAGAAAATTACGTGATCTTTCACCTTTCAGCAAAGATTCAATGCCACCGCTGGAGTTGTGATCTCTAAATGACGAATCATCCAAATCTGCGGAGATGCACCCTTTGTCCGCACCGATGCGGCGTGAACCGTCTGGAAGGCGGACGCGGCTACTGCGGCGCCGGTTTAAAATGTCGAATTTATCGATATGGCGCGCATTTCGGCGAAGAACCGCCTCTGTCCGGCACACACGGCTCAGGAGCGCTGTTTTTTTCGCACTGCACCCTGCGCTGCATCTATTGCCAGAACCATCCCTGGAGTCAGGGCGGAGCAGGCATCGATTACACGGCTACAGAACTTCGCTCGGTTTTCAACCGTATTCGGGAGCAGGGCTGTCATAACTGGAACCTGGTTTCGCCCACTCCCTGGTTGCCGCAGATACAAGAGGCGGTTTCACCGTTAATTCGCGCTGGAAAATCTCTGCCGTTTGTGTATAATACCTCCGGTTTTGAGTCGGAAAAGACGTTGAACACATACAAGGAGCTGATTGACATCGCACTTGTTGATATGCGTTATGCCGCCCGTCAATCAGCTGCTGAAGGCTCGGACGCCCCCGATTATGTGGAGCGTTCCAGAGAGTCGTTGCTGTGGTTCTGGAATGAATTGGGGCCGCTGGATATTGATTGTGAAGGAATTGCCAGGCAGGGCGTTGTCTGCCGTGTTCTGGTGCTGCCAGGCAGAAGCGACGAGGCGGTTACCAACCTCGAGTGGCTTGCATCCAGATTGGGTTGCGGCGTGCACATCAGTCTGATGGCGCAGTACACTCCGGTGCATAAAGCCCTGGCACGCGAGGGCTGGAACATCGGGATCACCCGACGGGAATATGAACGGGTAACGGATGCCGCGGCCGAACTTGGCCTGGAGTGCGGCTGGATTCAGGAATTTGAAGGAGAAAGACCTGTCGATCTGTTAGGACAGGCCATGCCTTCCGGAGAGGGCAGTGTCGGATTACGGCAGGACGCCCCAGCCGATGCAAACACACCATGTGAGTAATAATTGTTGCTCTATAGGCAGCAGAAAGGTACAAGATGAGCGGACACAGTAAATGGCAGACCATCAAACATAAAAAGGGTGCGGCCGACGCCAAGCGCGGAAAAATATTTTCGCGTATCGCCAAGGAAATAACCGTAGTCGTCAAAGCGGGCGGCTCTGACCCGGGCAACAATCCCTCGCTCAGAACACTGATTGCCAAGGCTAAATCGGTTAACATGCCCAATGAGAATATCGACCGGGCAGTCAAAAAGGGAACCGGCGAACTGGCAGCAGATATTCTTGAAGAGATTACGTATGAAGGTTACGTGGGTGGCGGGGTCGGACTGGTTGTCAAGGTTCTGACCGACAACAAAAACCGTGCCGCCGCTGAAATTCGCAATATCTTCAAAAAGAACAACTCCGAATTCGCCAGTCTCAATTCGGTGGCCCGCGGCTTTGAGCGCAAGGGCACAATCATGATCCCTGCGGCGGAGGGTCTCTCCGAAGACCAGCTTATGGAAGTTGCATTGGGTGCCGGTGCCGAGGATATGGTCACAGAAGAGGACGGTTTCACCATCGAAACCGAGCCGGGCATGTTTAACGAGGTCTGCGCAGCACTCGAAGAAGCCGGTATCGCTTATGATAACGAAAACTCCCAGGTCGGGCTGGTGGCGACCCAGACGGTTCCGGTCTCTGATCTCTCGATTGCACAGTCGATCTATAAATTCATCAACATGCTCGAAGAGCACGATGATGTGCAGGATGTTTACTGCAACTGGGATCTCGATGATGCCATCGCTGATCAGCTTGACTGATCAGATGTTTTTAACCAGCAGTGCGCGCGCCTGTTCAACGGGAATATTTTTGCGCCGTGCATAATCGGCCAGTTGATCCTCGCTGATTCTGCCGACATCAAAATAATGTGCGCGGGGATGCGCCAGAACCAGCGCGCAGCAGGAACTCTCCGGCAGCATCATGTAACTTTCGGTGTAGCTTACTCCGATTCTGCGTTCGACATCCAGCAGCTTAAAAACCGTGGCGAGCTCGCTGTGATCCGGCCACGAGGGGTAACCGACCGCCGGGCGCACCCCTGCGTATTCACCGGCCAGCATCTCCCGCGGCGAGTGTACGTTTTCGTAACCCCACCGCTCACGGACCCTGTGGTGCGCGAATTCCGCCAGAGCCTCGGCGAGACGATTTGCAAGAAGCTGACTCATCAGGGCGTTGAAATCATCCCCCGCTTTCTGATAATCGGTGCTCATCCGTGCCAGGCTCTGCCCGGCGGTAGTTGCCAGAAGCCCGATGTGATCCGCCTTCGTATCGACAAAATCACTCAGGCAGCTGAACTCCGGCGGGCTCTGCCGGCGCAGAAAGTGCAGTCGCTGATCTTTAACCAGCAGGTCGTTGCCGTCGGCGACAGCCGGCAGAATGGCGTAAACAGCGGCAGGACACACATCCGGATCGGTATCCAGCGCAGTCAGCATCTCCCGCGCCGCACCGAGCAGCTCCCGCGCCCGTTCACCGTATTCAGGGTCCTCCAGCACCTGGGGATAACGCTGTTTCATGCCCCAGCTTATAAAGAAAAAATTCCAGTCGATATAGTCGATCAACTCTTTGACCGAAACAAACTCGACAAACTCACCTGTTTCGTGCGGCATTCGCTTGCAGTCGAAATCGATCTGCGGTCGTTTCGCCTGGACCTGCGCATAGGAAGATAGTCGAACTGCTGCCTGCGCACTGTGAAAACGTTGCCGCGCCTGCTCCTGATCGCTCTTCAGCCCGGCAATGAAATTTGCGTCATTTGTAACCAGAGCCTGAACCAGAGGCACAGCGATGGACGCATCACGTGCGTAAGCCACGACACCGCCATAAAGCGGCGCCAGTTTGACGGCGGTATGCACCGGGCTGGTTGTGGCACCGCCTACAATCAGCGGTGTTTTCATTGAACGCCGCTGCATCTCCTCTGCCAGATGTTCCATCTCACGCAGTGACGGTGTGATCAATCCTGAAAGCGCGATGACATCCACCCGGTGCTGTTGTGCGGCGGCAAGAATTCTGTCCCGCTCAACCATAACCCCCAAGTCGATCACCTCGAAATTGTTACACTGCAGCACAACACTGACGATATTTTTGCCGATATCATGCACATCACCTTTGACTGTAGCGAAGAGAACTTTACCGCTTTTGCGCGGCGCACCCCCTGATCCGGCTTCGATCAGCGGGGAGAGGATTTCTACAGCTTTCTTCATCGAACGTGCACTTTTGACCACCTGAGGCAGAAACATTTTGCCTGCTCCGAAGAGTTCGCCCACATGCCCCATGCCTCGCATCAGAGGGCCTTCAATAATAGTGAGAGCTGAGTCATACACCTTTACCGCTTCGGCCAGATCACTCTCCAGAAAATCCGGTATCCCTTTGATCAGAGCGTGCGCAAGCCGCTCTTCGAGTGCTCCTCCACGCCACTCCGGCAATTCCCGTGCAGACACCCCCGCATCCCTGGTCACAACCCCCTGCGAATATTCAAGCAGACGCTCGGTGGCGTCATCACGGCGATCCAGCACTACATCCTCGACATAACGCAGCAGCTCGGGGTCGATCTCATCATAAACCTCCAGCATACCGGCATTGACAATGGCCATATCCAGGCCGGCCTCGATGGCGTGGTAGAGAAAAACAGAGTGCATCGCCTCACGCACACTATTGTTGCCGCGGAAGGAGAATGAAAGGTTGCTGACACCGCCGCTGATCAGCACCCCCGACATCGAGGTCTTGATCAGCCGGGCAGCCTCCATGAACGAGAGGGCGTTTTTGCGATGTTCATCCATGCCGGTGCCAACCGGAAAAATGTTCAAGTCAAAGATAATATCGCACGGCTCATAATCAATCTCGCGGGTCAGAATGTCATAAGCCCGCTGTGCGATTGCAACTCTGCGTTCGGTTGTGTCGGCCTGTCCCTGCTCATCAAAAGCCATAACAATCGGTACCGCTCCCAGAGCTTGGATTTTACGGGCATGCTCTTTGAAAAGTGCTTCTCCCTCTTTCAGGCTGATTGAATTGACGATACTGCGCCCCTGCACCGATTTAAGCGCCGCTTCTATTACGCTCCACTCCGATGAGTCAATCGCCACCGGCACACGTGCCACGTCGGGTTCGGCAGCCAGCAGATTCAAAAAACGCACCATCATGGAACGGGCGTCGATCATCGCCTCATCCATGTTGATATCAATTACATTGGCCCCATCTTCAACCTGAGCACGGGCGATCTGAATTGCTTCTTCGAAGTTCTCATCTCTGATCAGCCGCGCGAATTTGCGGGATCCGGTGACGTTGTTACGTTCGCCGATCATGATAAAACTCGCACCGCGACGCTCCGCGCAGGGCGAACAGCTCTCATCAGAGGTTCCGCCCGCAATCAGCGGTTCCAGACCGGTAAAAACCGACTGCCTTTCCAGCCGCGGCGGTATCCTGACCGGATAGTCGCTGACCGCTGCGGCGATCGCGGCGATATGCGCAGGGGTTGTCCCGCAACAGCCGCCGAAAATATTACAGAGTCCGGCACGCGCGAAATCAGCATACACCGCAGCCATGCTCTCAGGCTTATCCTCATACTCACCGAAAGCATTGGGAAGTCCGGCGTTGGCATAGACACTGACATAACAATCGGCGATTTCATGCAGCAACTCCAAGTAGGGGAACATGTCGGCGGCACCCAGTGCACAGTTGATCCCGACCGACATCGGTCTGGCGTGCCTGATACTCTGGTAAAAAGCCGCTAGGGTCTGGCCTGAGAGCGTTCTGCCCGACTTATCGGTAACCGTCACCGAAACCATAATCGGGATTTCACACCCTGCTGCATTCAGACTCTCTCTGATGGCATAGAGCGCAGCCTTGGCATTCAAAGTATCAAAGATTGTCTCCACCAGCAGCAGATCAACCCCCTCTGCCACGAATACATCCACCTGCTCACGATAGGTACGGCACAAAGTGTCGAAATCTATTGCACGGTATCCCGGATCATTGACATCCGGTGATATTGAAGCGGTTTTATTGGTGGGGCCGATTGAACCGGCCACCAGGCAGATACGCCCCGGCTCTTCAGTCTCGACATGTGCGACCGCACGTCGCGCCGTACGCACTGCGGCGCGGTTCATCTCGGCAACCACACCCTGCAGCGCGTAATCCGCCTGTGAAACCGCATTCGCACCGAAGGTGCAGGTCTCGATTATATCAGCACCGGCCCGGAGAAAATCGTAATGAATGCGCTCAACAATTTCCGGATGTGTCAGTGGCAGCAGATCGTTATTTCCCGACTGTGGCGTAGCTATCTGCGCGAAGCGCTCTCCTCGAAAATCATGTTCATTCAGATTGAGTTTCTGAATCATGGTGCCCATCGCCCCATCCAGTATCACGGGCCGCTTTTGCAACAAAGTATCTATCTCATCTATTCTGGCCATAGCTGGTTATTATAGAGGAAACCCTTGCATTTGTGGATTGCAAACTGGGCGAATTGTAAGTTAAATCGGAGTTTTTATCAGGAAAATGCCTTGCCAAGCACATCGTTATCGCGCCGCGGGATTGCGGAATCCAGTTGTCATAGATG
>JAGYOL010000078.1 GCA_018399555.1 Kiritimatiellia bacterium
AGCATTCTGCCTATTTATATGCCCAGGAGTTTCGGTGCTTCCGGCTGGGGTGTGACCGGTGCCAGCGCGGGATTGCTGATCGGACTGTTTTTCCCTCCCTTAGGTTTTATAATAGGAGCGTTGATCGGAGCGTTTCTATTTGAATTGATCCGGCAGAGAGGCCTGGTTGATGCCCTGATTGCCGGATTGGGTTCATTCATCGGTTTCGCCATCGGCACAGTCGTAAAGGTGGCCCTGGCCGGCGCGATTACCGGCTGGCTGCTTTTCAAGGCTCTGCTGCCCTTGACATAGTCCCTTCAACGAAGAACAGAACCGACTGCAGTTTGAGTCTTGTCAAAAGTTCTTTCAGAACATATACTCAGCCGCATGAAATCTTTTATGTCAGTTTCAGTCACCTTGCTGCTTCTAATTTATGTAGCTTGTGATCCCGCGTATGGTGGCGAAGCAGACGCCACAGCATCGACGCCCTACGGCATCTGTTCTCATCTTATCCGAGAAGAGTTCGGAGCGCATCAGCGTTCGATGGAGATGATGCGTGAAGCTGGCATTCAGTGGATTCGCGCCGATTTTTCCTGGAGCAGAATTCAACCGGCGGAGCATGAGTGGAATTTTGAGCGATGTGACACAATCCTGGCAAGCGCCGCAGAACGTGATATTGATATCCTGCCGATACTAAACTACAACAACCGTTTCGCAAACCCCGCCTGGCAGCATCTTGATATGTGGGAAACCTATGTCAACAAGGTTGTAACCCGTTACCAGAAGCAACTGCCGGTCTGGGAGGTCTGGAATGAACAGAATCTGCAGAATTTCTGGCAAAACCCCGACCCTGCAAACTATCTGACACTGCTGAAACGGAGTTACGAAACCATTAAAGCGGTCAACCCGGAGCTACTGACAGCCGTCGGCGGCTATGCTGGAGTGCCGTTCGACTTTATAGAAAGCATCTATCAGCTCGGCGGCGGAAAGTTCTTCGATATCATGAATGTGCATCCCTACAGCCACCCCATGCCACCCGAACTGACGCTTGAGGAACGCCTGATTGAACTGCGCAGAGTGATGAGTAGATATGGGGATGCGGACAAACCGATCTGGATCACTGAAATCGGCTGGCCGACCCCTCTGAAGATGAGTAACCACCCTGCGGTCGTAAGAGTTGCGCTGGACCGGCTCTTAGAGGGCAAAGAGAGCTCCGAGGTCATATATCTGAAAGATCCCGACCCGAACAGAAGAAGCTGGTTGCCGAAGATTGATGAGCTGCGGGAGATGCTTCCCGCAAAATGCACTCTTCAGATTATGGATTACCCCGGTCTGCTCAGTGCAATTGAGAGTCAGCGCATTGATGTCGTCATTATGCCGGTCGGAGAAAACTACTATCTGGATGAGATCGACCGCATTGTCGGGTTTGTCAGAGATGGCGGCATTATCGTCGACATCGACCTTATGCCGCTCTGGTACGGATTTAAGAATAAGGGTGGCAGATGGATCAAAACCGACGCCTCCGCTCATCGCAGATTCAGAATCAGCACGGAAGCCTGGTGGAACGATCAGGAACTCATTCCGAAAGAACTTGCACTGAAACCGGTCGGTCCCGCCTCCGGACTGACCTTCAAAGCGGCAAAAATAACCGCAACACGTTTTCTGAAACCGCATGCTTTCAAGCTGGGCGACCGTTTCGTCCCGTTAATGCAGGGCAGAAGAGGCAAATACACGGGTACAGCGGCGGCCATCTATGACTTCAACAGCGACTGGAAAGGCGCACTGGTCGTCAGCACCCTGCCCGAAGAGGGTGCGCTCGCGGTTGACAGTGAAGGGCAGGCACGGATGCTGCTGCGGGCCCTGCTGATCGCACGTCGCTGCGGGGTTGCCAAAACATTCTGGTACGAATTTCAATCGCCGGAGTTCAGCCCGACCGACAAAGAGGCACATTTCGGAATCATCCACCGGAATTTTACTGCCAAACCGGCCTATAACGCCTATCGTACGCTCACACACCTGATGCCGCCGGATGCACGTTTTCTGGAGAAGCCCTGGCACACAGATGACAAATCATTATACTATCCGCAGTGGCGAAGCTCCGACGGCGTGATTCACGGTGCTCTCTGGGCTTTCGCACACCCCGGCACCTACAAGATTCGTTTCAGCAGTAAACCGCGATTCACCTCCCTGACAGGAGAGCCGTCAAATCGATTGTTGGATAGCAGCGATGTTGTAATGGAGCTGAATGACACACCGGTATATTTCAGCGGCGCGGAGATGCTCGCAATTCAATCTCACAAATAACCTTACTTAAACACAACCCCAAATGAAAGGAGACAGATTATGCTGTCAGAATATGTAAAATCAGCCGACTGGAAATCGGAGAAACACGTACCGGTTATCGAGTGCGACGAAACAACACCGGTGGACACCTGTACCAAAATAACCGTCAGTGTGGGAAAAGAGATAGCTCATCCGAACACTACGGCGCACCACATCACCTGGATCGCGCTGCACTACGTGCCGGATGGTTCGCAGTGCTCAATCGAGCTCGCCCGCTGCGAATTCAGCGCACACGCCGCTTCAACCGAAGGGGCTGATACCGGACCAGCCAAAACATGCAGTTTTGTAACTGTCTGCGCCGCGCTTAAAAAATCAGGAACGCTGTATGCGACTTCATACTGCAATATCCACGGTCTGTGGGCCAGTGAGAAAAAAATTACAGTTGCCTGAAAAAAAACCCGCCACGTCCCCCGACGTGGCGGGCTGTTATAAACAGTACACAAATCGAATAAAAGTGATAACCCCAGTATACACTCAGATGTACTGGTCCTGAACCCTGACGGCTCTCTACACAGCCTTGTGGCCATCTGAAAACAGTCCCCGGCTTGCTAATCGCAAGCTGCGTGCCAACTTCAACACTCGATGGTTCGTTTTTTCCGGGCGCTACGATAGATCGCCTCGATCAGAGCGATGGAACGGCAGGCGGCTTGACCGTCCACCTCATAGGGGCGTCCTTCATTCAAAGCTTCGATGAAAGAGCGGATGCAGGCAGTGTGGCCGGCATGACTCATCGCTCCCGGATCAGCGGCACCGGCGCGGGTGGCGACGGCGGAGAAGCGGGTTCTGATCTGCTCATCACCGGGTTGTTCATCTCTGAACTTATAACAAAGCAGCTGTTCGTCTTCAATCACCGCAGTGCCGGCGGTACCTGTGATTTCAAGACGCTTGGGCCTGCCGGGCCAGGAGGCAGTTGTGCCGATTACAGTGCCCAACGCGCCGCCTTCAAAAACCAGTGAAGCACTTGATGTATCTTCAACCTCAATACCGGAATGCCCGATCGACGATACCGCCGCAGCGACACTCCTGACCGGCGGCATCAGATCACACAGCAGGTCAATCATGTGGATCGACTGATTCATCAGGGCACCGCCGCCATCCAGGTTGCGGGTACCGTGCCACTCTGATTGAGTGTAGTACTCCGCGTCCCGCCACCAGGGCACAAAAGCCGCGGCATGTGTGACAGTGCCGAAACGTCCGGCGGCGATCGCCTCACGAATCGGCTGCAGAACCGGCATACGGCGCATCTGAAAGATGCAGCCCAGAGTTGTTCCGGCGGCTTCGTGAGCTGCGATCATCTGCTGCGCTCGTTCAACCGAGATTTCAAGCGGTTTTTCAACCAGAGCATTCACACCGTTGCGGGCGGCCGTCAGCGCTGGTTCCAAGTGTGCACCGGAGGGGGTTGTAATCAGCAGCACGTCAATCGCTTCTGAAGAGAGCATAACCTCCAGATCGGTGTACGCCCGGCAGTCATACTCGGCTGCGAAATCCGCAGCACGCTGCGCCGAGCGGCTGCAGACAGCGCAGAGCCGTGCACCATCCACGTCCTGCACCGCCCGTGCGTGAAAACGCGCGATCAATCCTGTTCCGACAATAGCAAATCTGTAATGTTTCATACCGCAGTCCAGCATGTTTGATGGTTATTATGTCCTTTGTAATTTCATCTCCACATTCAATCTTGCGCCGCGCTCGCCGTTTCAAAGCCGCCGTTGCGAACTCTTTGCGCAACCTGCTGCAGACGGGCGCAGACCCGCTCACGTCCGATCAGCACCAGCATTTCAAACAACCCGGGGCCCTCCGCCGATCCCGAAACGGCCACACGAACCGGATGCACCAGCGCACCCATTCCGGACTCCTGCCGACGAGCCATCTCCTCAAGCAGCGCATGGGTACTCTCAACCGTGAAGGGATCCAGTTGCTGATACTCCCCGGCTATTTTTTCCAGCAGCTCGGGAATACCCTCCTTCAGCAGACGCTTGCTGACCGCCTTCTGATCGAATGCGTAATCGTCAGTAAAGAAATAAGCACAGTTGTCCGGAATATCAGAGTAGAACCTGGTGCGCACCTGCATCTGTTCCATTATGCCCTCAAGGTCAACTCCTTCGGTAGAGAGTCCGGCGGCAGTGACGCGAGCGAGAAACTCACGAGCATACTCTTCACGCGGTTTGTTACGTATATACTCTCCGTTCATCCAGAGCAGCTTTTTTACATCAAAGCGTGCGGCACTTGACTTACACCGCTCGAGCGCAAAAAATTCGATCATCTCATCGCGTGTGAGCACCTCACGATCATCCCCGGGTGCCCAGCCCAGCAGCAGCAGAAAATTGAAAATGGTATCCGGCAGATAACCCTGCTCCCGGAACTCCCCCACAAAAGCCGCACCGTCACGTTTGGAGTAGGGTTTGCCCTGATTGTTGACGATCATCGGCAGATGTGCGAAGTGCGGTACAGGGGCGTTCAACGCTTTGAACAACTCAATGTGTTTAAAGGTGTTTTCAACATGATCATCACCGCGAATCACATGGGTGATTCCCATATCAATATCATCCACCACATTGGCCAGATGAAAAACCGGCGTTCCATTGGAGCGGACAATCACAAAATCCTGAGTATCCCCGGCCCGTTTGCGCATAGCTCCCTTTACCAGATCAACAAAACCAAGCCTGCCCTCCGTCGGCATACGGAAAACCACGCACTCGCCGCCGCCCCCCTTGTTTTCCCGATAGGCAAGTCCGCGGCCGAGCAGCTCTTCGGCAACCTCCAGATGGCGTATGCTGTTGGCACTCTGATAAACCGGAGGCTCATCATAATCCAGTCCGAGCCACTCCATGCAGTCAAGCAGTGTTCTGATCGCTTCAGGGGTTGAACGCTCACGATCGGTATCCTCAACGCGCAACAGAAATCTGCCCCGGTTATGACGTGCGAACAACCAGTTGAAAATCGCCGCGCGGATGTTGCCGATGTGAACATTGCCCGTCGGGCTCGGGGCGAATCTGACTCTTACACTCATTCAAATATCTCCAATTGTCAGGCGGGTGCAATCATCCGCCCTGCCACACTGAATTCAGATCAGTGCGGATAAAATCAACCACATTTTTATCCGGCACGAAACTCATAACTGCTGAAGGAATGGCGGCCACCAGGTTTTCGAGCACCTCAATCAAAGGATCAAACAGGGCACTGCTCATCCAGGGGATCATCGCGACGTCGATCAGACGTTTCAGCGTTTCACCTGCTGAGAGCGGTTGGACTCTGTTACTGACTCCATGCTCGATAAAGTAGAGTTTACTTAACGGAGCATCGGCATTGATCACACAGCCGCCGGAACTCGGCCAGGGTGTTCCATACACTCTGAAACCGTCATTCGTCACCCTGACCACAGGACGTTCATCGGTCAGGACCGCAATGCCGGTCTGCTCAAGTATTTTCGAGATGGTGCTCTTGCCCCGTCCTGAACGTCCGGCACAGATCACCCCCGCGCCGTCGATCACGGCGGCTGAGCTGTGCAGAACAAAGCCCCGCAGCTGCAGCAACCGCAACACCATCGCGAGAACGGGGATAATCATGAAATATCCCCGACGGGGATCACAGTAGGTTTTGAAATAGGTTTCGGGATTCCAGACAAAGCACAGCTCTTCAAAGGGATAGGCCCCACTCATCCGCCACAGAAGCTCCCCCTCCGGAGCGGCACCCGAGAGAACAATGCCCCCGGCGCTGCTTTCGACCGACCAAGCCCGTTCGCTTTTGACTCCGCACAGACTCTCGTCGGCACCGGCAACCTCAACGCGGCAATAAGGTTCCGAGAAAATATCCGAATCTGAACACAAAAAGGGCGGAAAGCTCGTACTGAACTGATCCGCCCCCAACCCGTTGAACTCAAAATGGATGCCCGCTATCTTACACTTCATTTCGGAGCTCAAACGCAGTCAATGGTATAAAACAAAATAAAATCACCGGATAATCAGGGAATTCCGCCTTCACTTGAACCCAGCACTCCGACCTCTTCGGCTTTGAAAGTGCCGCCAAGTCCCATAGGCACCTCGTTAGCCTCGGCAACCTTAAATCTCTTTTTTGACGACTCAACGAATGCATCTCTTTTAGCCATAATCAGACCTCGCTCTTAAAGTTTGCAACCATTTTAATAAAAAAGGTTGAAAAATACAACACTCAAATAAAGTATTTTTGCGGATCAACAGCATCCTGTTAATCCTGTAATCCCATCATAAAATTAAACTTTTAACGCTTCGCTGAAACTGATTCGTGAAATAGATGATTCAACTTCTTGTTTTTTGTGCAAAAAGTTGAGATTATAAAGTTCAAACAGCAACGGGATAGAATATGCTTAAAATAGAAAACATTTCAACATCGACACAGCTGTGCGGTATAATCGGCAACCCGATTGAACACTCGATGAGCCCTGCACTGCACAACCGCGCTTTCAGTGAACTGGAGTTGAACTATGTATATCTTGCCTTTCGTGTTGAAGCCGGCAGGGTCGGGCATGTGCTGAATGCCATGCGTGCAATGGAGAATTTCCGCGGATTGAGTGTAACCATACCGCATAAAATCGAGGTTTTCAACTGTGTGGATGAAATTTCCGAGGCTGACCGCGGTATCGGATCGATCAACACTGTGATCAATGACAACGGCACGTTGCGCGGTCTGGGAAGTGACGGACCCGGGGCGCGTCAGGCACTGCTTGACAGCGGTCTGCAGCCAGCGGGCAGCAGGGTGCTGATCATCGGAAGCGGCGGTGCCGCACGGGCGATCGCCTTTGACCTGGCCTTTAACGCCAAACCATGCCAGCTGACATTGATGGGCGTGGTGGCCGAAGAACTCGCAAGTCTGCAACGCGACCTTAAAGACAAGACGGATATCGATGTAAGCGGCATGCTGCTGAACGACGCCGCGCTGGCCGGAGCGGTAACCGAGAGCGAAATTCTGATCAACGCCACTCCGATCGGCATGTATCCCCATCCAGAACGCAGTGTTGTCCCGGCCGAGCTGCTGCACCCCGAACTGGGGGTTATGGATATCGTTTACAACCCACTGACAACCAGGCTACTGGAAGAGGCCCGCTCGAAGGGATTGATCACCGTAAGCGGCCTGGAGATGTTCATCAACCAAGCTGTGATCCAGTTTGAAAGCTGGACCGGATGCGAGGCACCGCGCGCAGCAATGCGCGCGGTGGTGCTTGATCATCTGAAGGGCTGAAGATTTCTTTGATCCTGAAGTTGTTTTCAACCGTTGCCGTTGACATCTTCGCGTCCAACTGCTATCACACCTGAACGGGAGATATCGATGATATGGTAGGGCGTGAAGAGGCGCAGGAAGTCGGCGATGTGCTCCTGATCACCCACCATCTGCAGCGTGACGGAATCCTCCTGCACCGCAATCACCGAGGCATCGAATAGATTGGCCAGGTCCACAATCTCGATGCGGGCGGCGTGATCTTTACTGGCAACGCGCACCAGGATCATCTCGCGGTTGAGATGACGCTTTTTGGTCATATTGACAACTTCAATCACGTTGACCTGTTTGGAAACCTGGTGAATGACCTGTTCAATGATCTTTTCATCGCCCAGCACCACAATCGTCATTTTGGAGACCTGACGATCAAGTGTGGGACCGACGTTCAGGGTTTCAATGTTATAGCCGCGACCGGATATCAAACCCACAATGCGAGCCAGGACACCCGGTTCATTCTCGACCAGACAGTTGATGATATTTTTCATAATTTCAATTCCGTTTTTAATTTGATTTGACTGCGGCTTTAGACCGAACGAAGCATCATGGATGAAACATCATGCCCGGGAGGTATCATAGGAAAGACATTCGCTTCAGGATCTACAATGAATTCCAGCACGCATGTTTTCCCGCTTTCAAAGGCCTCCTGCAATGCCGGCGTAACCTCGCTTTTATTGAATATGCGACGTGCAACCGCCCCGTGCGCATCTGCCAGCTTTATAAAATCAGGCAGATAGCCGGAGGCTTCTTCAATCCGCTGCATTCTTAATCTACCTTCCTGTCCGAGCGCCACGCCCGAGTAACGGGTGGAGTAGAAAATCTCCTGCCACTGACGCACCATGCCAAGGTAACCATTGTTGAAGATTGCGATAACGAGCGGCAGCTTGTGTTCAACCGGAACCACCAGCTCCTGGAAATTCATCTGAACGCCGCCATCACCGGTGACACAGACAACCGGATCATCGGGACAACCGAACTTGGCACCAATTGCGGCAGGCAGTCCAAAGCCCATTGTACCCAATCCGCCCGACGAGATAAAACTACGCGGACGTGTATAGGTGTAATGCTGCGCCGCCCACATCTGGTGCTGACCTACATCTGTAACCACCGTTGCCTTGCCGTTGCTGACAGCACAAATCTGCTCGACAACATACTGCGGCATGATGACTTCGCCCTTGTCAGGATAGGAAAAAGGATGTCGCTCTTTCCAGCGTGTGGTCTGTTCGACCCACTCACTGTGCTTGGTCTGCTTGACCAAAGGCAGAAGAGCCTGCAGCACCGGTTTGATATAGCCGACAACTCCCAGATCGCATCGAACACTCTTGCCGACTGACGAACGATCGATATCGATATGAACAATTGCGGCGCGTTTGGCGAACTCTGAAATCTTTCCGGTGACGCGGTCATCAAACCGTGCCCCGGCGGAGATCAGCAGATCACATCTGTCCACAGCATAGTTCGCGGCAGCCGAGCCATGCATGCCCAGCATCTTCAAAGCCAGGGGATCATCTTCCGGAAAAGCACCCAGCCCCATCAGCGTCGTGACCACCGGAATATCGGCCTTACGGGCCAACTCGGTTATCTCACCGGCGGCGTCGCCGGCAATCGCACCGCCACCGACATAAAGAACCGGAGCGTGCGAACCGTTAATCAACGCGGCAAGCTGTTCAATCTCGGCAGGATTGAAATCGACATGCGGTTTGTAGGCGCGCATCTCAACCGTATCCGGCTCGATACATGTGGTGGTCTGACGCTGAATATCCTTGGGTATGTCAATCACGACCGGTCCCGGCTTTCCGGTGGAGGCAATATAAAAAGCCTGAGCGATGATATCCGGCAGATCATCGACATTGCGGACCAGAAAGTTATGTTTGGTGACCGGACGGGTGATGCCGACAACATCGGCCTCCTGAAAGGCATCATTGCCGATCATTGAGAGCGGAACCTGCCCGCTTATGCAGACTAACGGGATACCATCCATGTACGCTGTTGCCAGGCCGGTGATTGTATTCGTAGCACCCGGCCCGGAGGTGACCAGACAGCAGCCGACTTTACCGGTCGCCCGGGCGTAACCGTCGGCCATGTGAACCGCACCCTGCTCATGCCGTGGCAAAACAAAATGAAACGGCGCGTCATAAAGACAGTTGAAGATATCCAGAACGGCCCCGCCGGGATAGCCGAAAAGCACATCGCAGCCAGCTTTAACCAAACCGTCAACAACGCATTGCGCCCCGCTGCGCTCCGCTATTTCACCATCCGAAAACTTTTTGTTTTTGATCTCTTTTTTCATAATTACCTCTTTTTTCAAATTTCAATCCACTTGTCTTTTAAATACCTCTGTCGCGACTCGCTGCGTGAACTCATCAAAAAATCCGACAAAAAAACCCGCCATCTTAACACGGCGGGCACAGAAAACGAAAAGTCCAAAACTCTCAGAAATTACAACAGAGTCCCGCGTGACAACTATACAATACGGGCGCAACCCGCTCGCGCACCACCACAAGCAGGTTCAAAACAGCTGTTGACTCTATTGTTTTCCAATTCATAGGATGTCATAATATAAACCTTCAAACGGCTGAATGTCAATACCCGGAGAAAGATTATTTTGAAAAAGACCAAATCTCTCAGATTGCTCTGCGGCATCGCTCTGTTGCCAGCCTGTCTGGGTGTGACGTGCGCTTTGCTGGATGCGTTCACTGCAGTCAACCGTGCCGACTCCGCCATTTCCTCAACGAGCGCAGCTCTACTGGGAGGTTGCGCTGTGTGGATGCTTGTCTGGTTCTTTCTGCCGCGTCCAGCCAGAAGCTATGTGCTGGCACATGAATTGACACATGCCCTTTACGCGCTGCTCTGCGGTGCCGATGTCAGCCGCATCAGGGTCTCTGCAAGCGGCGGCAGCGTATCACTCTCAAAAAGTAACGTCTGGATCACACTCTCACCATATTTCTTCCCCTTCTACACCTTCGTTATAGTTCTCTTCTATCTTGGACTCTCTGTTTTTGTCAAACCGGTGCCCTGCAAACCGCTCTGGTTTTTTCTGGTGGGCTTCACCTGGGGCTTTCACTTGTGCTTCACGATCAACAGCCTGCTCATTCACCAGCCCGACATTCAGGTTTACGGACGTATCTTTTCCTATGTTTTCATCTATTTTCTGAATCTGTCCGTAATCGCATTATGGATGATCGCCACCACCCCGGTCAAAACAGTTACACTTGCCGCCTCTTTTCTGACGAACACGCGCTCGATTTACGCCCTGATCGCGGAAGGGAGCACCACGCTGCTGCTCAATATCTTC
The DNA here is from genome assembly GCA_018399555.1 of Kiritimatiellia bacterium. Taxonomy (GTDB): domain Bacteria; phylum Verrucomicrobiota; class Kiritimatiellia; order RFP12; family UBA1067; genus M55B167. Next base: position 10,862 of record JAGYOL010000078.1, read on the forward strand.
GAAGTACTGAGATGAAGATCAGCAAAAGAACTGTGTCGGCGGTGCATATTAAAAATGGTGTTCCCGGGGAAACATCGCGCTTGACCGCAATGCAAGAACTTAATAATGTAGTGATTACGTTTAGGTTCATACTCAAATTCTGTCTTTACAAAAAAGGAGACGACAATGGATAACAATTCTGGCATTCCGTCATATCTGGAGTGTGCTCAAGTCAGTCCCGTGCAGAACCGCGCGCCTTGGTACAAGAACACCGCTCCAACATATGCGGGTATATTTCTGTGGTTTGTGTTCTGGGCGCTGTCGGTGGACAGCGGATCACCCGGCGGCATTCTTTCGGCCGGCGTGCCGGTGGCCCTCGGCAGTGTGCTGGTGGCCGCGCTGCTCTGCCACTTCTGCTTCTACTACCTGATGGGACGTTTCGGACAGAAGACTGGTCTGCCGCTCTATATAGTCGGCTCATCGACCTTCGGCGCCAAAGGCGGCTTCCTGCTGCCCGGCTTCTTCATGGGCCTCCTGCAGTTCGGATGGCTGGGGGTCAATACCTGGGGCTCGGGCCTGGCGATGAACGAAATGTTCGGCTTCGGCAAAACCGGACTGGCTGTTGTCATGATACTCTGGGGCGCGACCGCAGTTTTCATGGCACTCAAAGGCATTCATTACGTGGCCAAGTTTTCCACCTGGCTGCCGATTATTCCGGCGGTCATTCTGATCGTGCTCGTCCTCAAAACCATCGGCGGCGTGGGCTCCTTTGATCCGGAGGCGCTGGTTGCCGCATCAGCCGTCAAAGATATGGCTGCCGGATCCAAACCTGCGGCCGGCATGAGCGCAATGGCGGTTTTCGCATTCGCCCTGACCTATATAGTCGGATTCTTCGCAACTGCCGGCGCGGCGGGCGTAGACTTCGGAACCAGCGCCCGCAACAAGTACGATGTGCAGATGGGCGGTCTGATCGGCATTGCCCTGGCGATCTTCCTGACAATCGGCGCGGCGATTCTCATCACTGCGGGATTCTACGGCAGCGACGCGGGCAAGGCCGCCATGGCCTCCGGCAGTGTCCAGCTTAATCCGATGGCTCTGATGGGCCAGATTTTCCAAAACGACACGATCGCCAAGTGGCTGGCCTTCGCTCTGGCGCTGACTGCCTTCCCGAGTGCCTGTTTCTGCTCGCTGATCGCGGCCAACTCCATTAAGACAACCCTGCCCAAG
>JAGYOL010000079.1 GCA_018399555.1 Kiritimatiellia bacterium
GTAAACATCGTATGTCGCTTTGTCCGCCGGCATGTCGTTACAGGGAAACCATAGATGGGCACTGTTGGGTTGGTTCATGGTGGTAACGACATCGGGAGACGTTCTGAAATCCATGCCCCAGCCGTTGCCGTAACCGGTGGTTTCTTTGTTGGGGTGCCCGCTCCATGCGAGTGCAACCGAAAAAACCGTTCCGGATGGAATTGTTGCCGCCGGAATGATTTTCAGATAGGTTTCATAATCAGCCGCATTGCCGCCGGTGCATGTTTCCAGGGAAAACGGACGCGGTGAACCGTCAACAGTCAGAGAGGTAATGGAATTGGTGTTGCCGCCGGGAGGCGCGAAATCCAACGGAATGCCGCTGTTGCCTGTCAGGTCACTGACCGCTTTGATGCAAAGCGCGGCCGATGCGGATATTGTCTCTGCGGCGTAGTCGATATCGTAAAAATGCAGTTCGTAGCTTTGAACATCGATGACCTCACTGCCTGACAAAGGATAATGTCCATTTACATCCAGAACAACCGGCTGATTGGAAACAGATTCATGCCCGGCGGAACCGGTAACCGGTACAGCTAGCAAGATGGTGATAACTGCCGCAGAAAATGCAGCCTGGAACAAGAGATGTGACTTCATAAGATGCCGCCCGTGATTTTACTTTATTGTCAAAAGAGCCGCGAATTCTAGAGGATTGCCTGTGTAAGGTCAATAATAAAGATTGAAAAAGTATTATACTAAAGTACATGTCGATAGAAGAATTTTTCATCCTGAAAGCTGTGCGACCTGCCAGCGAAGCACCGCCCCAAAATTGCCGTTTTCCGGGGGAGCTTATTTTTGCTAACATATCAGGTGTTATGGGAACTTATAAGGATTTTCAGAATCAGCTGCGTAATACAGGGGGCTATGCAACGGTGCACCCGGAGGGGGTCGTGCAGGCACCGATGACACTCTTGACTGCGCTGCGTTACGATTTCACAATTATTCGGCTCTGCACAAAGTGCACGGTGCTGGAACTGTTCGGCAGGTTCAATTACGAAAAGTGGGCGGAGCTGACCTTCGCCTCAATCGCCTTTGCCGAAAAGATTGGGGGCCGCGTTATTTTTGAAGGTTTTAAAGAGCGTGCCGGCTATGACGCTCCAGTGGTTTATGTCTCCAATCATATGAGTACGCTTGAGACCATGATTCTGCCGGTGACGTTGCTGAGCTTCAATCATATATCGATCGTTCTCAAGGACAGCCTCGCCCGGATGCCGCTGGTCGGCAAAGCTTTCGCCCGCATTGGTTCGATCGGCGTTACCCGCACCAACCCGCGGGCCGATCTGCAGACCGTGCTCAAAGTGGGTGCTGAGAGGTTGCGGAACGGACGCTCCGTGCTGCTTTTTCCTGAGGGCACCCGCCAGGATCACTTTGATCCGGCCGGATTCAACTCTCTTGGCTCTAAGCTGGCTCAGCGCTGCGGTGTTCCGGTTGTGCCGATCGCGGTGAAAACCGATTTCCTGCAGAAGGGGCATTTCATCCGCGATTTCGGGATGGTCGACGCTGCCAGGCCGATTCATATCGCCTGCGGACCGCTGCTCGCGCCGGAGCTTGGAGCCAGAGAGATGCACAGGCACTGTGTCGAGTTTATCGGCGAAAAGCTGCGACAGTGGCAGAATTGAAAGTTTTCGACAGGCAATTGCCGGGTCAGGAGTAGCTATGTGTGCAAATAAAAAAAGCTCTCTGCTGCGTCAGATACGCGATTTTTTTCAGCGTGATATGTGGCAGATGTCAACGAACGGCAAATCTTGGCTGTTGCGCTACGCGGTTTTCGCGTTGCGGGTGCTCGCGCTTGTAATCGAGGGCTTCAGACGTAACCGCTGCTCGCTGCATGCCTCCGCGCTGACACTTTTTTCCATGATGTCGCTGGTACCGGTGCTGGTGCTGGTGCTGGCGCTTGCACGTGCATTCGGCGGTGCTGAACTGGCTCGCGAACAGCTGGAAAAGCACATTAACGCCATGGTTGAGAATGTCGAGCAGAACGCAGCTGTAGCAGATAAGGCAGGTGCCGAATCTGCCGACGATCAGCCACAGCCCCCCATGGCCTTCGATTTTGGTTCGCAGGTGCGTGAAATTAGCAACAAAATTTTTGATCAGGTCAATACGATTGACTTCGGTAAACTCGGCGGTGCCGGCGCGATTCTGCTTCTATGGTCTGTGATCGGCGTTCTGGGCAAAGTCGAGGCTAGCTTCAATCAGTTGTGGGGGGTGGATAAGTCGCGTCCGCTGGTACGTAAGTTCACCGAGTATCTGGCGGTGATTATCATTCTGCCCTTTCTGGTCATTGCAGTCTCAACGGTTCCTGTGGTTCAGACGGTCAGCTCCGTTATGGAGCAGACGATGGGAGAGCGGGCTTCCAGCGGCATCATGACTTTTCTGAACTCCGACTTACTGCGCGTGCTGATGTCGCTGATCGGCGGCACCGCGACCTTCGCATTTCTGCTGGGATTTATGCCCAATGAACGTGTTAAGGTTGTGCCGGCGTTGTCCGGAGGTTTTGTCACCCTGATTTTATTTGTGATCTGGATGAAGCTCTGTGCCATGCTGCAGATCGGCATTGCAAAATACAGTGCCCTGTACGGAGGCTTTGCGGTGTTGCCTATTCTGTTGCTCTGGGTGTACACCAGCTGGCAGATTATACTGCTGGGAGCGGAGATTTCATTTGCAGTGCAGAACCGCGATACCTATATGCTGGAACAGTTCGCCGATGAAGCCAGTATGCGGGCCCGTCTTTTGATGGCGGTTACGCTGTGCGTTGAAAGTGTCAAGGCCACGCATGGCGATGCAGGCGGCGTTTTTAACGCGCAGCAGTTCGCACAGGTCAATGGCGTGCCGCACCGCTTTGTCACTATGATTCTGGATCAACTGGTTGAACAAGGGCTGCTGGCAGAGGTTGCTGATCATCCGGATGAGTATCTGCCGTGTAAATCCGGCGATGCCTTAAAAGTTATCGATATCGTCAACACCCTGATGGATAACGGTGAGGCCATTGAATCGCTGGGGCTTGCAAAACTCGGGGATACGGTCGCGGAGCTGAGTCGTCAATGGTCGGATGCGGAAAAAAAAGTGCTCTCCGTGACAATTGATCAGTTGTGTTTTATGACGGGAGTTGAGACTATAGCGGCCAACCGGACGGGATGAGACCCGGCTGAGAACAGAGTTCCGGTAAAACAATCGGAGAGGAAAGGAAATGTATGTTACAGAAAAAGCGCAGGATCGTTGCCACATCAGCACTGCCCTATGCCAACGGCGATATTCATATCGGCCATCTGGTCGAGTATCTGCAAACCGACTTCTGGACACGCTTCCAGAAGATGCGCGGTCATGAGTGTCTGTATATCTGCGCGGATGACACCCACGGCACGCCGATCATGGTGCGCTCACGAAATGAAGGAATCACCCCGGAGGAGCTGATCGCACGCAGTTTTGCATTGCACTCAAAGGATTTTGAGGATTTTCAGATTGCTTTCGACCACTATGGCTCAACCAACTGCCGGGAAAACCGGGAGCTCAGCGAGAGAATTTTCAAGGCTATGCGTGAGGCCGGGAGTGTCACCGCACGCGTTCAGCCGCAGCTTTACTGCGAAAAGGACAGCATGTTTCTGCCTGATCGCTTTGTCAAGGGTGATTGTCCGCAGTGCGGTGCCCAAGGTCAGTATGGCGACTCGTGCGATATCTGTAGCGCGACCTACGCTGCGGAAGATCTCAAGAATCCGGTCTGCACTCTTTGCGGCAGCACACCGATCACCCGCGAGAGTGAACATCTCTACTTTGAACTTGAGCCGCAACGCGATTTTCTGCGGGAGTGGATTCCCGCCCATACCGCTCCGGAGATCGCCAACAAACTGCTGGAGTGGTTCGATGAGCCGCTGCGCGGCTGGTGCATCTCGCGTGATGCTCCCTATTTTGGATTCGAGATACCCGATTATCCCGGAAAGTTTTTCTATGTCTGGCTGGATGCGCCTATCGGTTACATGGCGTCCCTCACCTGCTGGTGTGAAGAGCATGGTGAGAGCTTCGATCAGTGGTGGCAGAATCCCGCTGCTGAACTCTATCACTTCATCGGCAAGGATATCGTGCGCTTTCACTCGCTGTTCTGGCCCGCAATGCTCAAAACCGCCGGGTTTAAAACGCCTGACAGGGTTTTTGTGCACGGTTTTCTCACGGTCAACGGCGAGAAGATGAGTAAATCCAAGGGCACCTTTATCAAAGCCCGCACCTATCTCAACCACCTTGACCCGCAGGATCTGCGTTTTTATTATGCCTGTAAACTCAACAGCGGCGCGGATGACATGGATCTGAATCTCGATGATTTCATAGGTCGCGTCAACTCCGATCTGGTCGGCAAAATAACCAATCTCGCCTCGCGCGGTGTTCAGATGCTGCACAAGCAGCTGGACGGACGTTGCGGACAAATGGATGCCGAGGGCCGCGCACTCTGCGAAAAGGCCCGTGCCCGTGCCGATGCGGTCGCCGCACATTACGAAGCGCGCGATTTTAACCGGGCGATGATCGAGGTGCGCACTCTGGCTGATTGCGCCAATCAGTATTTTGACGGTCAGTCCCCCTGGCTGCTGGTAAAAACCGATCCCGAGGCGGCTCGTTCCGTAATGACATCAATCCTCAACATATTCCGTGTTCTGACGATCTACCTCAAGCCGGTTCTGCCGGATTATGCCGACAAAGTGGCCCGGCTTTTCAATGAAAGCTCCTATTGCTGGAGTGACCTGCACACAAATATCGAGGATGCGGCTGTTAATCACTACACCTATCTCGCAAAACGTGTCGATAAAGAGGCGGTTGATAAGATGATAGCGGAAAGCAGAGAAAACAAGCAGCCGGCTCAGCCGGCCACACCCGGCATTGAATCCGTCAGGGAAGTCATTGATTTTGAGACCTTTTCCAAAATGGACCTGCGTGTGGCCAAAGTCATCTCCGCCGAGGTGGTTGAAGGTGCCGACAAACTGTTGCGCGTAATGCTGGATATCGGCGACGGCAGGCCTCGTCAGGTTTTCGCCGGCATCAAGAAACACTATGACCCCGCCGCATTGAATGGCCGTCAGGTTGTGATGGTGGCCAATCTGGCACCACGGAAAATGCGTTTCGGTCTCTCGGAGGGCATGATCCTGGCAGCCGGTAATCCCGATGGCGGACTCTTTGTTGTTTCGCCGGATCAAGGTGCCCTGCCCGGTGCCGGAGTCAGGTAACACCCCGGTTTTGTAGACGAAAGTGCGGCAGCACCCGGCAGGCTGCGTAAAGTCTTGCGCTGTAGTAGCCGTTCTGTGAACGGCACAGATGCCGCTCGCAGAGCGGCTACTACACGGCATCGCGCTCGCCACTCGTCACACTCTGGCATCGCTCATAGACCGGATTAAATCCCGTGAACGGTTACCAGGATGCCAAGGTGTTCAGAAGTTTGAGGCACAATCCCTTTTCAGGTTACGACTTTTCCGCACCAGACGCTTTCTGCTAGAATTACAGTCATGAAACTCAAAGCCTGGATTGACATACTACGTCTCTGGTCGCTCACCGCGGCCACAGTTCCCGTTCTGGTGGGATCGGCTTTGGCCTGGCGTGATGAATTTTTTTCGCCAGCAATCTTTATGCTTACAATATTAAGCGGCTGGTCGCTGCAGAGCGCGGTGAATCTGCTTAACACCTATGGGGATTTTCTTTCAGGGGTCGACCGCGACAAGCAGTGCTCCGATAGCGAGGTGCTGATTTCCGGTGCTCTGCGACCGGGTCAGATTCTGGCTGCCGCCTCAGTTTTTGTTTTAACCGGTGTTCTTCTGGGAGTGTGGGCTGCGGCCTTGAGCAGCTGGAAACTGCTCTTGTTTGCGGTTCCCGCGCTGATCGGAGTGCTGGGTTATACCACCGTGACCAGATTCAAATATATGGGAATGGGTGTGCCGATTGTATTTTTTCTGATGGGTGTGGTAATGGTGACGGCGGCCTATTATGCCCACAGTGAGAGGCTTTCACCGCGTGCGCTGCTCGTCTCGCTGCCGATTGCCGCTCTGGTGGCGGTGATTCTGCATGGCAATGATCTGCGTGATTTCGAGAGCGACCGCAGGGCAGGCATAAGAACGATTGCGCTGTCGCTGGGGCTGGTTCGCGGCAGACAGCTGTTCTGTGTTCTGCATGCCGCCGCATATCTGGTGGTTGCTGCCTGTGCACTTAGCGGTGTATTGCCGCTCTGGTCGCTGATGGTCTTCCTGATTGCGCCGCGCAGCTTTCAAATCTGCCGGTGTTGTCTGACCACCTTTCGTCCCGGTGCGTCACTGCCGGATGCTCAGTTGCTGGTGGCCGGCTCGGCCCAGGTGCATCTGATATTCGGAGTGCTGCTGACAATCGCCCTGCTCTTAGGCTGAAGCTGCGGCGTTGATAAGACACTCAGGCGTTCTGAAATTATGGCTGCCGGGTTAGGCGCGCCCCTGAAATTTTTGTGCCGGCTTCGCGTGTGCGGAAAACCAGTTTCGCTCTGCCGGCGGGCAGTTTGAAAACACTCTGCGCACCGGAGCGGCCTCTTGTGCGCACCCGCGCCCAGCGCCAGTTTTTATTCACACCGGTTGACCATGCAAATTCCGGGACTATCTCTCTGCCGTCTGCTCCGTATATGCTGAAATAGAATGAGTCATCCTCCGGTGTCGGCGCTAATACTTCGGCTTCGATGATATAATTACCCGCCTGGATAATATTCAGTTGCCAGTGCAGAGCACCGGCGTTCCACGACCTGGCACCCTCATGCTCCTCAACCCAGAGATAATCCCGCCCGTTTTCGGCTGCCATGACAATCGGGACCGAGTACTCGCAATCACACACCAATAATGCGGTGGCGGCCTCAGGCGTGATATCGATGGTGACAGCGCGCTGTCGGGTTTTCAGATACTCGCTTACACATGGACTCCGCTGCAGAATTTCGCTTCCGATATCTCGACCGTTGACTGCCAGAATCGGGGTGGCAGGCTGAGGCTGCATTGTGACTGCAGCGGGGAAGGATGTGTCGGCGCAGCGAAGCTGCAGCGATTTACCTTCGCTCTGCCAGGCGGCCTCAAGCGCGAAACCCGCTTGCCTGATCTGCACGGGGGCTGCAACCAAAGCTTTACGAAAGGCGTTGAATTGCGAGTCAGTTACAATGCCGCTGCCGGTCTGTACAGCGAAAACCGCACCAGCACACCTTGAACCCTCCGGCTTGTCAGGCGATACGACACCGTGACTGACAGTCAGACGCAGAGCCTGATGCCTTCCGTCGTCAACGAGAGTTGTCCGGGCGGTGTAGTCGCCGATGCCCCTGGCCCAGGGTATGCGGATTGCGACAGCGGCGGTGCCCTCACGCAGAAAGAGAGTCTGCGCGACATCAAGCTTCAGCGGTTTTTGTTTGAGCGAGTCGATTTCAATCGGATGATTGTCGATCCACAAGCCGTCCAGACCCCGCCGGAAAACCAGGTGCGACTGCAGAGTTTCGGTGATACGATCCAAGTTCGATGAATCATAGAACACCATCGCAAGTGCGCAGTTCTCCGATTGCACTGCCCGCCACCAGGGAGTCAGGTGCAGAGCCTTGTTGTGATTGCCGGCGATGATTTTTGAGCGTCCGTAGGGATCGTTGCGTCCGTCGGGCAGGAAATAAAGCTGCACCTCGGGTTTGATGCCGGAGTAGGGCAGATCGACACTCAGGGGGATGTCCATCTTTCCGTAACCCGCGGAGCTGCTGCTCAGCGAGACATCGCGGCAGAGATAATGCATACGGGTTTCATGCGGCCGAGCGCCCCAGCGCTGCTGAACGGTGCGCGGAAATATTTCAGCTAGTGCCATTGTCTCCTTCGATGGACGATGCTCGGTGTAAAGCGATGCAAATGAACGGTGCGCGAATCTGATGCCACTGGCCGGATCGGGTCTGGCCATCCAGCCAAAGGGAATTAGAAGGGAGTCGAGGATGCCGAATTTATAAAGAAAATCATAGGTGCGGCTGCAGGTGCCGGAAAGCACCACCCGCTTGTCGAGCCGGTTGAGCGCGATATCACTTTCGAGCAGTTGCCGGATAGCCGCAGCACTCCGGCGCACATCAGCGTTCTCGCTCAGGGCTTCAAGCAGCAGAGCGGTTTCCAGATCGACACCGTAATATGTGGGGCTGACATATTCGTGCAAACCCTCTTCAAAAAGAGTCCTTATGAAAATGACCAGCCTGGAGCGACCGATCCTGCCGGCATCCTCTTCGGCAAGCGCTTCACCGAGCAGAATCAGGTTGGAAGCATTCATCAGAGCGATGTTGGTGTAGCTTGGTCGCGGCAGGTGATTTATCAGACCCGTTATACTGCGGGAAATAATCCCGTGCAGACGCTCTCTGCTCTCAGGATCCAACCTGTCGCGGTGCAGCTTCCAAATCAGTGCCGCATGCTGCATGCAGAAGTCAACCGCGTTGCGGTCAAGCACTTCACTCTCGTTTGAATACCAGAAGAAGTTTCCTAAGTGCTGATGATCGGGAGTGCGCTCCTGCAATTTCTCCGCCAGCTGTATGAAATGTGCCACGCGTTCGGGATGGATATCGGCCTGCGTGTATGCCAGCATGCCGCTGAAAAGTGAGCGCGTACTGTAGCGCCGATCAGGTGTTGAGACAGCACGCCATGTTTTGTCGGCGGCTTTGACAAGATCGCTGATAATCTCACCACGTTCAGTCGTAGTGTCATGTTCCTGGGCTCGCACAGCCGGACAGAGGTGTAGCATTGCCGAAACCAGAACCGGCAAAAAATGTGAAATTGAAATAAAGGGTTTCAAAGGGCTTGCCTCCAGACTGAAAAAAATATTCCCGCTCCGCGACACCTCGTGCCATGGAAACAATATGCCGCAGAGCGGAACTGGGGCTTCAGTCAATCGGTCTGATCTCGAAATGGTGAGCGACCGGTCTGCGCAGTTCGTTGATCTGTTGCTCCATGTCGGCGATTCGACGGTCCAGTTCGGCCAGTTTGGGATCATCGGGGTTCTTCAGCTGAACGTTGCGCCAGCGGGTGTAATACAGATCGTTCTTCTGGAAGATCAGTTTGAGAATCTGAGCGGACTGCTCGCTGGCGGGGGTAGTGAATTTTGCCAGATTGATACATGCTCTGCCCTCTTTGGAATCGACCGCGGTAATCTTCTGTCCGTCGATAACGATTGCGTATCTGCCATCCGGCAGCCCTTTGAGACAGAGGGGATAGCGATTGAGTTCGCAGTTAATCCGGGCCAGTTTCAGTGCGTTGAGGGCGCGTTGATCAATCGGCATCGGCAAGGCTTTGTCCAGACGGTCGAAGGTGAGAACGCCATTGTCATAGGATACATTTGAAACGGTGCAGTTAGAAGTTTCCTCCACTCTTCTGCTGAACAGGTTGTACCAGGGTACCCGAGCCCGGATCACTGCGGATGAAACCAGCGCGGGAGCTTTCAGCTCTTTCAGTATCGCCCAGGCCATCAGAGTGTGTCCGCAGGGCCCGGGGTGCACAGCATCACCCTCACCGACCGTTTTTCCGTCCGCTCTTTTGTTGGCGGTGATGATCTGCATATAGGGATCGAACTGATCAACGAAAAGGGCGTTTTCATTTTCAGCAATCTCCTTCAGCCCGTCTGAGAATTTACGCAGCGAGAGATTGCGCGGATCGTTCGCAGGACTCTGCTTGACATCTTCGATCGGTTGCGGCGTGAGCAGGGCGACACGGGCACCGTTTTGCTGAAGAGTGCGCACCAGCTCTTCCTGGCTGCGCTTGTAGGCACGGAAGATGTCGGGACGAAATGGCTGGCCGGCATGGTCGTTCATGCCGAATTTCACCGTGACAACTGTGGGCTTGAGCGGCAGCACATCGCGCTCCAGACCCTTGTGTACGGCATCGTCAACCATTTTGTCGAGCGCATCGCCGGTGGCGGCGAAGAGCTTGGCCTCATCGGTTTTCCAGCGTTTGCGCAGCCAAGCGGTATCGCCGCCCCAGCCGGTGTTGCGGAAAAGTAGATTGTACTCAGGAAAACGTGTCAGGGTATAGGCTTCGATGTAGGTGGTATATAGCTTCTGCTGAGTTATGCTGTCGCCGAGGAAAACAACGCGGTCGTTGTCTTTAATGAAGAAATCCTGCGCATCGCCGCAGGCGGTAGTACAGCCGTATTTTTTCTGGGCGACGGTGTTAAACGCAAGCGTGAGTGCTAACAGGGCGGCGATGTTGAGACGTTTCATTTATACTCTCCTTGTTACAATTAAATAAAACAGATTATTTCAGCTTCCATGACAAAACAAAAGATAAATCATTGATGGAATGCGGTATATCGGATGCCGGAAAAGATATCCGGCTGATATTTTCTTGTTTTTCATGCGCGAAGTTGAGAGAATTGCGGCCAGTTTACAATTTGTGTCGCAGAGTGCGACGGATAAACGGGAGTTTTTGTATGGCCTTGAATATTGTTACGGAGGTTGATGACCGCGTCGCGATTCGTAATGTTCTGATGAGCGTTTCGGATAAAAGCGGATTGGAGGATTTCGTGCCGGGACTGCTGGAAAAATGTCCGGGAGTCAGGATATACTCGACGGGCGGCACCTACAGCGCGGTGGAAAAGATACTCGGAGCTGCGGCATCGGCCGATCATCTTGTTACTGTCCCGGATTATACCGGTCAGCCGGAGATGCAGGGCGGACTTGTCAAAACACTGGATTTTAAAATCTACCTCGGGTTGCTGAGCGAAACCTACAACCAGGCGCATCAGCTGGATCTCAGACGTACCGGGGGGGTGGCGTTCGATATGGTGGTGGTCAACCTCTACCCCTTCCGACAGACAACAGCGCGTGCCGGTGTGACAGCGGAAGAGGCCCGTACCAATATCGACATCGGTGGACCGTGTATGGTGCGCGCCTCCGCTAAAAACTATCTGAGAGTTGCTTCGCTGACGGACCCGCATGATTATGCCGCAGTGCTCGATGAGCTCGGACGTAACAGCGGTTCGCTCTCGCTGAATACCCGGCTGCGACTGATGAAAAAGGCCTTCGCGCATACGGCGGAGTACGATACGGCAATCGCCGGTTTTTTCGCCGATCTGGCAATCGACGCCCTGCGATCAATTTACAACACACATGAGGAGCCATGATAGATCTGCATATGCATTCAACATTTTCCGATGGCTCGGAGCCTCCTGAAGAACTGCCCCGATTAGGACGACGGTACGGATTGACAGCCATGGCGCTGACCGACCATGACAACATGGCGGGGGTGTCTGAGTTTCTCAATGCGTGCCGCCAGGAGGGCATCACCGGAATTTCCGGTGTCGAGATCAGTGCGGCACTCGATGACAGATATGATCCTCACAGCACGCTGCATATTCTCGGCTATGGATTGTCCGCCGACGACGTTCAAGTGCGCGAGCTGCTGGAGAGGGTGCTGGATGGGCGCGCCTGGCGCAACGAACAGATTATGGCACGCCTGGCAGAGCTCGGTTTGGCGCTTGACTGGGAGGAGGTCGAGGCCTGCTCCGAGGAGGATGTTATCGGCAGACCGCACATCGCTCAGGCAATGGTTGACCGCGAGTATGTTTCAACCGTGCAGGAGGCCTTTGACCGTTACCTTGCCAAGGGAGCACCGGCCTATGTCGATCGTTACCGTCTCTACCCTGATGAGGCTGCCGCCATGATAAAAGGTGCCGGAGGAGTGACCTTCTGTGCGCATCCCTTCACCTGGATTGAGGATGAGAGACAACTTGAAAAGGAGCTGGCGGCTTTTAAGGAGATGGGGTTGGCCGGCATAGAGGTGTTTCACTCCGACCACACTCAGGAGCAGGTTGTGGCACTGCTGCGTACCGCTGCGAAGCTGGATCTGATGATCTCCGGCGGCAGCGATTTTCATGGTGAGTGCAAGCCGTTGATCAAACTGGGCAGCGGACGTGACAATCTCGCGATCGATGATCGCTATGCCGAAGCATTGATCAACGCACTCGGGCATGACAATCCGAATGTGTATGTCGCCTGAACCCCGGGATGGCACCCGGCACCGTTGTT